>JAJRST010000553.1 GCA_024278645.1 bacterium
AGCGAGGTAAATAGTGGAGAAAGACAATATTTTTTTCCTTTATTTTTCTGTCACAACACTTTTCGGGAAACTTTGAAATGATACAAGCAATGCCTGGTTTCATTTGCACGGGTTGGAATAAAAAAATTAAAAGTTGTGTTCAAAGAAAAAGGCCGGAGAGGGCTGACCGTCTGTGACGGAGGTCTGAATGCCGATGAATGGCTGAGCCGGCCGTGGAAGCTCGGCTGTCGCCGGGCTGGCGACAGGGCCCTCCTAACGAAAGGCGTTGTCGCCGTTGCCGGGTGAGTGCTCTGTAATGCAGACGGAGTGTTCGCCTGTTTGCTCTCCTGTACGTTGAGAAGCGGGCAGGATGAGCACGCCACCCGAATGAGAAAAAACGCGGGTGGCAGCGGCTCCCAAGAGGGGGCCGCTTTTTTATTTACCCCTATCCTGGCCGGGAAACCCGATGAACCGACTTGAATTCGACAACGGACGTCGAACTTTTAGCGGCGGCCTCACCACAAGGCTGGAAAATGCCAACGCTTTGCATCGTCGTTTTGCCTGGACATTCGCTTCCGCCAATTGCTCCCGTATACCATTTTTTCACTTTTGTCTTTCTACTTTAACCCTTTGCATTTCCACTTTAAAATTTTAAATTGTTTCTTGCTGCGGTCGGCTGAATAAATCGACATGACTTGTGTACCCCAATTAACATTTTCATAACAGAGGGAAAAATCATGGAACTTGACATCTGGATCGTATGGATGATCCTCGCCGCGTTTTTCATCATCGCCGAGATATTTACCGCGGGATTTTTTATCCTCTGGTTCGGCGTCGGCGCGGCGGCGGCCGGCGGCATGGCGCTGCTGGGCGTCGGCTTTGCCTGGCAGTTGTTGGTTTTCATTATCGTATCGCTGGCGCTGTTCCTGGCGTCGCGAAAGTTCGCCGAGCGGGTGACCCATGAACAGCCGCCGGGCATTGGCGCCGATCGATTTCTGGAGCAAGAGTGCGTCGTCCTGGAGGAGATCGACAACACAAAAAATACCGGTCGCGTACGTTTAAAAATGGAAGAGTGGCGGGCAAAAAGCGAGGACGACTCGGTCATCCCCGTGCTGAGCAAGGTAAAAGTGGTGCGCGTCGACGGCACGCATCTCATCGTCAAATCATTATAGAAAGGGGAAGAAATGAGCTTTTTATTGATCATCATTGCCATCGTCCTGTTTGTCATTGTCGGCAAGGGATTGAAAATTGTGCAGCCCTACGAAAAGGGGTTGATCGAGCGACTGGGCAAGTACCAGCGCACGGTGGGCAGCGGTCTGACGCTGGTCATTCCGTTTCTTGAAAAAATCGTCAAGGTGGATATGCGAGAGCAGGTGGTGGACATCCCGCCGCAGGCGGTGATCACCAAGGACAACGTCGTCGTCGAGGTGGACGCCGTGGTCTATTTCGAGGTGACCGATCCGGTCAAGGTGACCTATAACGTGGCCAATTTTTACATGGCATCGACCAAGCTGGCGCAGACCAACCTCAGGAACCTGATCGGCGACATGGCGTTGGACGAGTCGCTGACCTCGCGCGAAACGATCAACACCCAGTTGCGTCAGATACTGGACGATGCCACGGACAAGTGGGGCGTCAAGGTCTCCCGCGTGGAGCTGCAAAAGATCGAGCCGCCGGTGGATGTGACCGAGGCGATGCACCGGCAGATGAAGGCGGAACGCGAGCGGCGCGCCACCATCCTGGAAGCCGAGGGCGCGAAAAAGGCGGCCATTTTGGAGGCCGAGGGCACAAAGCAGGCGGCCATTCTGGAGGCCGAGGGACAGGCCAACGCCATCAAAAAAGTCGCCGAAGCGGAAAAATTTCAAAAACTGACCGTTGCCAAGGGCGAGGCCGAAGCCATTGAAACCGTCTACAAGGCCATCCATGACGGCAACCCGACCTCGGACCTTATTGCCATCAAGTACCTGGAAGCGCTGGAAAAAGTGGCCGACGGCCAGGCGACCAAGATCTTTTTGCCCATAGAAACCTCCGGCATTCTGGGCAGTCTTGCCGGCATTGGCGAGTTGTTCAAGGAAAAAAACGACAAATCCGCTGAAAAATAAAATATGATAATGCAGATGTTTCAGCTCTTTCTATTTGAGCATCCGACACGGAGGCGCACGGAGAGCCACGGAAATTCAGAGAAGAAACCTAAAAAAAGGGCGCCCGTTGGGACGCCCTTCCCTCTAACCCCCAAGCTCTCTTATTTTACCTGTCCGTTTTCGACGTCGGCCACGTAGAGGTTGCCGTTGACGTCGATGGTCGCTTCGCCGTCGTCGATGACAATTTTAATGTCCTTGTCGACGGTCTTTTCCGCATAGCCCCGTTCGCCGTCAAAGCTAATGTCCGCATGGAATGTGCCGGTGATGCTTCCGCTCACCTTTTGCGCCAGGTTTCTGCGGCTGCCTTTCGGCCCCTTGAGGTCGATGATGGTCAGTTCGAGCGCATGATCGGAGATGCGGGTGAATTTTTCCGTGGTCAGCGTGTCCACGGCGGCGCGCTTGTATGTGCCGTTGATGGTGACCATGTCGGTGTTCGTTCCCGTGGCCACAAAAGAACCTTGAATTTCCTTGAGATCGTGGCTCATGCGAAAGTTCTTGTAATAGCCGTCGCCGTCGACAATGTTGAAAACGATCGACGTCGCCGTGTCGTTTTCGGCGACAAAGAATTTTTGCGGCTGTCCCTCGCTGTTCAAAAACCGGTAGGTGAAGACGCGAGTCCATGTGCCGTAGGGAACGGCGCCCTCAACGCCGCGTTCGCGTTCAATTTTCAACGTCCACGTGCCCGTGGATTCGTCGTAGGTCGCCTCTCTCTGATCGATAAAGCCGTCGGCCGAAGTTTTGCCCAGTCGAAACTGCGTCGTCAAATCAATGACGTCGCCGACTTGATCGACGACGCCGCCGCTCTCCACGCCCACCGCGCCGGCCACGGATTCCGCGACATCCGAGTTGACGTTAAGCGCGTTTGCGGTCGGCTCCAAAGTATTGTCGTTGCTGCAGCCGGTGAAAAGCATGGCAAAAAAGACAATTGCTAATGTGGAAGTAAAAGCAAAGAATGTGGTTCCGGTTTTCATGATCTTCTCCTGTTTTTTTGATTGTCATTATTATGTTTATTTGCCTCTCCTTTAGCAACGGCAATGCCAAGATCGATATGTGTTTTTTAACTTTATAAAAAACAATAGCGTATTGTGATGCTGTGCTTGTTAAGCATCTGCAAATGTACCTCACGGTACGATTAGTGTACCTGCATGGGCGAAGAATGTTCGTGGGTTGTAGAAAATATTGCAGTGCGCCGGGTGTAAAAATGTGTCATTTGCCAAATTTCCATTTGCTTAAATAGCATCAATGTTTATATTGTCGATGTCAGACAAACCAACCAAAGGCTTCCTCAAAATGAGCAAAACACCGACCATTGATCGGCGCAAATTTCTTCGCAGTCTGAGCCTGCTGGGCGCCGCGCCGATGATTATCCCCTCGCGCGCCCGAAGCGCCGCTAAAAATGAAGCGCCGAACGACCGTATCGCCATCGCCGCCATCGGCCTGGGAAAACAAGGCTCCTGGCTGCTGCGTGGTTTCATGAACATCCCGCGAGCGCAGGTCGTCGCCGTGTGCGACGTCGACCGCCTCAAGTTGCAGCGCGGACAAAAGCAGGTGAACGATCATTATTCAAAAGTGCATGGCCGCGCCTACCGCGGTTGCGACGCGTACGGCGATTTTCGCGAGATCATCGCCCGCAAGGATATCGACGCCGTGCTCATTGCCACACCGGATCATTGGCACGCCATCCAGACCAGCATGGCGGCGCAGGCGGGCAAGGATGTTTACGGCGAAAAGCCGCTTTCATTGACGCTCGCCGAGGCGCGGCAAATGGTGAACGCCGTGCGTCGATACGGCCGCGTCTTCCAGACCGGCGCCATGCAGCGTTCATCCGGCCATTTTCGATTCGCCTGTGAACTGGTGCGCAACGGCTATATCGGCGAGGTCAAGCACGTCCGCGTCTCCATTGGAACCGGCTTTGAGTCGCACCCCATATTTTGCGATCTGCCCGCCGAGCCAAAGCCGGAGGAGCTGGACTGGGATCTCTGGCTCGGCCCGGCGCCAAAGCGCCCCTACAACTCGATCATTGCGCCGCCGATCAGTTTTGACGGTTTTCCGGCGTGGCGCAATTACCGCGACTATTCCGGCGGCGGCATGACCGACTGGGGCGCGCACCATTTCGACATCGCCCAATGGGGCCTGGGCATGGACGGCGGCGGCCCGGTGGAGATCGCGCCGGCGCATCTCAGCCCCTACAAGCTGCTCACATACCGCTACGCCAACGGCGTGGAAATGACCACCGATTTTGACAGCAATTTTATTCGTTTCACGGGAACAAAAGGCGAGGTGCAGGTCAATCGCGACTATTTACGAACAAAGCCTGAATCGCTGTTGTCGCAAAAAATCGGACCGAACGAGACCCACCTTTACAACAGCAGCAATCATTATGTGGATTTTCTCGACGCCGTGCGCAAACGTTCTCAGCCCATATCGGATATTGAAATCGGCGCCCGTTCGGTGACCGTGTGCCACCTCGGCAACCTGGCGCAGCAGCTCG
>JAJRST010000554.1 GCA_024278645.1 bacterium
ATGCCGCGTTCATGACCGCCGCCGTCGATCAGCGGCGTCAAACGGACGCCCTTTCGCACATACAAAGCGCCGACCCCCTTGGGACCGTACATTTTGTGCGCCGATACGGACAACATATCGATGTTGTCGCGAAGGACGTCGATGTCATATCGACCGAGCGCCTGCACGGCGTCCGTATGAAAGGGAATATTGTGCGATTTGGCCACCGCGCCGATGGCGCCGACGGGCTGAATCGTACCGATTTCACTGTTCGCCGCTTGAACGGAAATCAAAATGGTATCGCCGTCGATTTTTGCCTCCAAGTCCTCCATATCGACGACGCCGTAAGCATCCACGCGGGCAAAACGGATGTCGACGCCCTCTTTTGCCAGACGCGCTGCCGCGTCGAGAACAGCTTTATGCTCGATTGCCAGGGTGACGATATTCGGCGTTTTTTTATCCCTGCTGCTCCACGCGATTCCCTTTAGCGCCAAATTGTCCGCTTCCGTGGCGCCGCTGGTAAAAACGATCTCGTCCGGGCTTGCGGCGTTGATCAATTTCGCTACCGCCGCCCGCGCATTATCGACAGCTCGACGGGCGTTGTGCCCATATTGATGTGTATTGCTGGAAGGATTGCCGAATTCCTCGGTCAAGTAGGGCATCATGGCATCCAGCACCTCTTTATCCAGCGGCGTGGTGGCATGATGGTCCATATAAATCTGTTTCATTTATAACGCTCTTATGTGGCAGTGCTCACAAGCCGAATCGTTGTCCGTTTTAACAAGCTCAAAGTACTGTTTTTCAGCTTTAAAATCAAGTTTAGTGTATATCAACGATATTCGGATATTCGAGGAAAGTGCGTTATTCGGTTTTAAACTATGTTTAGAGAGGACAGGTGGGACAATAAAAAAGCCCGCAATACATTTATTACGAGCTTTTTTTCTGTTGCTTACCCATTTGACGGTGAACTGTCGTCGATCAACTGGCCGTAAACGTTCTCCTGGTCTTCATTCTCATCCGACTCCAGCGGCTCGGCGAAAGATGCCTCCAACAGCACCAGGTGCTGTTGATTATCCGCCGCCAGCTCCCTGAAAAACTGGCGTAAATCCGATTGCATAAAACGACGGGAAACGGTGATGTAAAAATTGCCTAGTTCCTTCTCGTTCTTTTTGGCAATGCGAATCGCATCATTCGGATCATCCGAGCATCGTTGCAGCGTCGTAAGTTTGTGACGCTTGTCAAGGTTCAAGAAAAGTATTTTCTTTCCACTGACGGCGCTATACTTATCGATACAGCGCTGCTTGTGCTGGGCGGCATGTTCGGCAAAATTCTGCAAAATCGTTTTTGCGTCTTCATCCTCTACAAGGGTCGCCGCTTTTTTATAGAATGCATACATTTCCTTTTCGGATTGAATGGATATTTTGAGAGCGTCTATCGGATCAATCGTGAGTATTTTCTGCATAGCGCACCTCCTTCATCCCAATGACAAGCAAACTTGGGACACCTATTAAAACAAGAATTGGAAATATTATATTTCCCGCGCAAGGCGCCTGACAAAGGCGACCCGCGACGGCAAACGCCGATTCCTTGCCGCAATTTTCCTGCGCAAGTTGTTTTTTAACGCATAAACTGAACGAAGGTTCCGTAACATTTGCATGTCAGGGCGCTGTCAAGGGCAGGCGCTTTTGCGGATCCCCGGGTCATGGAAAGTCGAGCATTTATTTATGAATGATCTTTTGGATGAAAATTGGGATCATTATATATCTTGAATTGTCGGTACACTTTATGACGTTTTTTCGCCTGTCGCAGATCGAGCAACAGCTTGTCAAGGGCTTTGGTCAAATCGCTGTATTGCTCTTCCAAAACCAAAAGCCGGATATTGAAATTATTTCTTGCCTGTTCGGACAAACGATCCGAATCAAGGTGCTCGCGCAAATGGTATATTTTGAGCGTTAAAATGGACAAACGATCGATGATGCTCCCCGGCGTCTCAGAGTTCACATCGACGTCATCGCCGGGAGAGAGGCCGGCGCTTTTCAGGACGTTGTCGAGCCAGATATCGATCTGTTCGATGGCCGCCAACCTCTTCAGGTTGTGGAGGTCGATGGTTCGCTCGGCCTCTAAAATTTCGGCGTCGGTTATATCGTCGTTGCGTACTTTTTCTTCCAGATGCCACACAATATAATTTTTATAATGAATCCACTGCGTCAATCCTTTTGGAGACGTCGTGTAGTTCGGTCGTATGGGCGCCGTATCGTGCCATAAGGCGGTGAGATCGGAAAACCATTCGGTAAGTCTTTCTCCGCTGAATGGTTTCAGTAATTCTGATAATGATGCCAAGAGTCCTCCTTTATTAGCAAAATAACGAGCCTTAATGTATAAATATCAATCACAAAACGCAAAACCTGTTTCGAATCCCAATGTTTAAAAAGCGGCTTTCATGACGATTTTTCGTCATGCAAATAAACGTTGCAAAAAAAAGGCGTTCCTGCTACATTGCACAGTCGTTTTCCAGCACGTTAATGACGACCCGAAATTCATTTTTAGACTTGAGGTTAAACCATGAAGTTATCGGAGATTGGCGAGTTTGGCCTGATCCGTCGAATTGCACCGCAATTTCTCGATGACGCGGATGAGCAAACGCATGGCATCGGCGACGACTGCGCCGTGCTGCCGCAGACGGATGACCGGTCGTTGCTGGTCACGACGGATATGTTGATCGAGGATACTCACTTTTTGCGTCATAAAATATCACCGTTTGATTTGGGGTATAAATCGCTTGCCGTCAACCTGAGCGACATTGCCGCCATGGGCGGCGAGCCTGTCGCCGCCTTTCTCTCCATCGGCTTGCCACAAGATATTTCCGTCGAATGGGTCGACCAATTTTTCGCCGGCTTTCATTATCTTGGCA
>JAJRST010000555.1 GCA_024278645.1 bacterium
GGAGGGAGCGCGCGGCAATCTCCGTGGAAGGGAAATGTTTACGATGCGTCGCCCGTCACTTTTCCAGGAGATCGCTTTGTTGCTTCGCTCCTGGCGATGACTTGTTCGACGAGATAATCAACCGCCTCGGCGGCGGCATGCCTCTTCTGCTCGCCGCCTTGTAAATCCTTGATGGTCACTGTATTCTCGGCCAGCTCATCGTCGCCGATGAGGATGACATAGCGCGCGCCGCGGCGGTTGGCGTCGCGCATCATCGCCTTCATGCTTTTCGAGCCGAAGGACAGAATGGCGCCGACGCCTTTTTCGCGCAGTTCAAAGGTCAATTTGACGGCCGCTGTTTTCGCCGCTTCGCCAAAGTGGGCGAGGTAGACCGGCGGCGTCGGCAGCGGCTCCGGTTCGATGCCCTGCTCCTTCATGCTCATGATGATGCGCTCGATGCCCGAGCCAAAGCCGATTCCCGGCGTCGGTTCGCCGCCGAGCTGTTCGATGAGGCCGTCGTAGCGGCCGCCGCCGCACATGGCGCTCTGCGCGCCAATGCCCTGGGCCCACACCTCGAAAACGGTCTTTGTGTAATAATCCAGGCCGCGCACCAGTTTGTGATTCACTTCATAAGCGCGCCCGGCGACCTCGAGGTAGCTTTTCAGTTTGCCGAAATGATCCCGACATTCGTCGCAAAGGTGATCGCTGATCACCGGCGCTTTGGCGATAACCGGCTGGCACTGGTCCTTTTTGCAGTCCAGCAATCGCAGAGCGTTACGGTCCAGTCGACGCTTGCAATCGTCGCAAATTTCATGGATGTGACCGGCGTAATAGTCGCGCAGCTTTTGCATATAGCCCGGTCGGCATTGCGGACAGCCGGTGCTGTTGAGCTGAAATTTCAGATTCTTGAATCCCAGCTCCGCATAAAGCTGCCAGGCGATGGACATCACTTCGAGGTCGAGCGCCGGATCCTGCTCGCCGATCGCCTCCACATTGAACTGCGTGTGCTGACGAAATCGACCGGCCTGCGGCTTTTCGTAGCGAAATATCGGCCCGATGGAAAACAACTTGACCGGTTTGGGCAGCTTGTGCATGCCGTTCTGTAAATAAAGGCGCATGAATCCGGCGGTGAATTCCGGACGCAGGGTGACCTTGTTTTCGCCCTTGTCGACGAACGAGTACATTTCCTTTTCAACGATATCCGTCGTATCGCCGACGCCGCGAATGAACAGGCCGGTTTCCTCCAGGATCGGCGGGTCCACGCGCACATAGCCGTACAGCGAAGTGATTTCGTTAATTTTCTTTTCAATAAAGCGCCAATAGGGCTGCTCGTCCGGCAGCACATCGCGCATACCGGTGATTGATTTATACGGCATAATCCTCTCTCAGATATGATCCATCATCGTGTGCAATATTTCAGCAGCCCGCTCTTTGTCTTTTTGCAGCACAAAAAGCTGGCAGCGGTTTCCGGCGACGTCCGTCCCCTTGACCAGCAGACCGCTGCTGATAACATCCGTTTTAAGCACGGATTGGATGCCCTCCTTTTCCAGCGCCTCCTGAACCATTTCCGCATAAAGCTGGCTGGGCAGGGGATGCAGCCCGACATACTCTTCTTCGGTCAGCTTTTCTTTATCCTCTTCAGGAAGTTCGGCGACCAACGGAATACGGCAATCCGGGCATTCCTGAACGCCGTCGACATATTCGTACTTGCATTGCGGGCAAAAAGGCATATTTTTCTCCTTAAATAAAAAAGGGCCTCTTGGAGACCCGGCGATGTGTGTTGCAACGAGAACGATCTAGAGCGCAAAATATTTTCGTTCTTCATTTGTAATGGCCTCGATCACTTCATCGGGGTTATGCGCCGAGGCCAGCCGATCCCGAAATTCCTTGCGGTGCATTAAACGCGAAATGCGACTCAGCGCCTTTAAATGAGGGCCGGTCTGGTCGGAAGGCCCGACAAGTAAAAATACAATGCGCACGGGCTTGTTGTCTATCGACTGAAAATCAACACCCTGCCTGGTGATGCCAAAAGCAGCGACTAGGTTTTTGACGCCGTCGGTCTTGGCATGAGGAATTGCGATGCCGTCTCCCATGCCTGTACTCATCACTCGCTCTCGTTCAAGGACGGCGTTTAAAACCGTATCGCGGTTGTCCGCATAGCCGGCGGCATGCAGGACGTCCACCATTTCCTCGATGATCTGGTTTTTATCTTCGCCAACGAGAGGAATTTTGATCACCTCTTTCGTCAGGAGGTCTTTCAGGTTCATCTCAACTCCAAAGTATTGAATTTCTAAATTTATAAGAAATTCGAACAATTCCAAAGCATTTTTAATTCAGATCGAAAATCAAAAATCGTTGATCATTAATCTGAGATCATTTTTTCATAGTATCCAGCTAAACCAGGGCAGTGATGTGTCTCTAACAATGAAATGGAAAAAACTTGCATTTGAAACTATTGTTATTAGATTAAATACAAATTGCAGGCTTGAATTGAAACAATAAGAATTATGTATGATATAAACGAATTCAATTATTTGACCAGAAGCGAGAAAGAAGCGCTTGATTTATTGATAAGGAAACTAAAATCAACGCTTAATGAGCAGTTGATCAAAATTCAACTGTTTGGCTCAAAAATTCGCGGGGATTTTCGAGAGGATTCGGATATCGATCTTCTAATTGTTGTTCGTGAACGCAACCAGGCCGTTCTGGATATTATTGCTGAAATCAGCCTGGATGTTGATTTGAAATATGACCCAAAAATTTCACTGATCATATTTTCAGTCGACGAATACGAACAAAATAAAGTCTGGGGAACGCCTTTTATAAAGAGCATCGAGCGAGAAGGAGTTCTTTTGTGATTCCGAAATCACAAATAGATCTCGCGAAATATCGGTTTCAAGAAGCGATAGAAAAATTAGAATCCGCGCGAATATTGTTAAAAGAGAATTATTTAAAGGATTCTTTGTCACGGTCTTATTATGCCATGTTCTCGGCGATACGAGCTTTGTTGGCTTTGGAGGGATTGGATAGTCGCAAGCATAGTGGGATTATTTCTCTCTTCAACCAGCATTTTATAAAGACTATGATCATTGACGCTTCTTTTGGCAGGAAATTGAAAAAGGCCCAGTTTTCCAGAGAGCGAAGCGATTATGGAGATTATGTTGAAGTTACGGCTGAAGAAGTTCGAAATCAGCTAAAAGATGCTGATAATCTGATTTCTGAAATTAAGCGTTTGTTAGTAAAATATACTGACGATTTTTGATTTCAGATCGAAAATCACAGATCGTTGATCTTCAATTTGAGATCATCCCCCCTTTTTTGCGTAGACAGAGTTCTATTTATTTAAGAATAACGAACTGCAATTTAAGATTTTAAAAGTTCTTTTCACTTCGCAAATCAAAAATCGTTAATCGTCATTCTAAAATCATTTTCATCCTCGCATGCATCAGTCCCTTGCCTCCGCCATCAGGGCCAATGCAAGCCCCGCCAAAATAATCCCGCCGCCGACAAACTGCAAAAGCGATATTTTTTCTCCCAGGAATATCCAGGCCAGGGTGGAAGCGCCGATAGGCTCCCCCAGCGTGACCACCGCCACCGCGGACGCCGAAAAATATTTCAGCGCCCAGTTAAAACTCGTATGCCCGATGATCTGGGGAAAGAGGGCGATGGCGATCAGCAGGAGAGTGGTGCGGGCGTCAAAACCGTAAAATGGAGTTCCGGTGATCAGGATAAATATAAATGCGACTACCGCGGCGGAGCCGTATACGGAGGCAACATAAGGCAGGGTGTCGATGCCGGCGCGAAGCCGGCGGCCAACCAAAAGGTAGGCGGCTGCGAACAGGGCGCCGAGAAAGGCCAGCGCATTGCCGGTCAGGCGTCGCGGGTCAAAATAGAAATCAGAACCGCTTATGATGACGCTGCCGGTCATGCTCAGCGCGATGCCCAGCAAGAGAAGTCTGCTCGGTTTTTCTCGCAGAAAAATAAAGCCGCCGAGGGCCACCCAGATTGGCGATGTCGTGACAAGCACAACGGAACTGGCCACGGAAGTATAGTGCAGCGAAGTAATCCAGGCGACAAAATGCAGGGCCAATGCCAGGCCGGCAAAGAGTGAAAGGACAAGCTGCGATCTCGAA
>JAJRST010000556.1 GCA_024278645.1 bacterium
CAACAACGCCATCATCATCACGCCGGACGCCGACCTGAAGCTGGCGCTGCCGGCGATCGTCTTTGGCGCCGTGGGCACCGCCGGTCAGCGCTGTACGACCACGCGCCGACTCATCGTGCACGAGGACGTTTACGACGCCGTGAAAGAGAGCCTGGTTAAAGCTTATCAAAGTTTGCGCATCGGCGATCCCCTGGACGAGAAAAACCATATAGGACCGCTCATCGACGAGGCCGCCGTCGAGGTGTACAAAGTCGCCTTGCAGCGCATTAAGGAGACGGGCGGCAACATCCTCTTCGGCGGCCATGTAGTGACGGACGGCGTCGAGTCGCCGTGCTATGTCGAGCCGACGATTGTCGAGGCGCAGAACGAGTGGGACATCGTCCGGGAAGAGACCTTTGCGCCCATCCTTTATTTGATCAAGTACAACGGCGGCGTGGAAAACGCCATTGCTATTCAGAACGATGTGCCGCAGGGTCTGTCGTCATCGATTTTCACCAACAATCTGCGCGAGTCCGAGATGTTCCTGTCGCACGCCGGCTCCGATTGCGGCATCGCCAATGTCAATATCGGCACTTCGGGCGCGGAAATCGGCGGCGCTTTTGGCGGCGAAAAGGAAACCGGCGGCGGCCGCGAATCCGGCTCCGACGCCTGGAAGGGCTACATGCGCCGACAGACGAACACCATCAACTGGGGCACGGCGTTGCCGCTGGCGCAGGGGATAAAATTTGATATTTAAATGAAAAAGCGCCGGGCCGTTGTGACCGACGGATCGGCGCTTGTTTATCCGGGGGATCATTTCCCTCGGACTCAAGGACGACGAAAAACAACACCATCAATATTCCTTGAAGCGTATAAATTTTTCAGACCCAAAAAAACAGGCTGATGCAGAGATGCACCAGCCTGTGATGTTTTGAAGACTTTTTCCGCCGATGCTCACAACGGCTTGCCATCCGCATCAATGTATTTGATCTCCATGTTCATGGATTTGACGGCCTCCTCGATCTTGGCCTTGTCGCCGACGACGACCCAGACCAGGTTGTCCGGCTCGACCACGGTCGTCGCCTTTTGTACGTCGGCCAGGGTCATGTTGCGGATTTTCGACGGGTATTCGTCAAAGTAATTGTCCGGCAAGCCGTACTGCACTATTTGGGTGACAGAGCCGGCGACGCTGTTGATCGTCTCCCAGGAGCCGGGCAGGCTCAGCAGCTCGTTCGCCTGGTTTTTGGCAAATTCTTCCTGCGTCGGCGGCTTGTCGCCGGTGATCGCTTTCAGCTCTTTCTGAATTTCGCGCATGGATTCGGCGGTTTTGTCGGACTGCACCGGCGCGTAGGCGATGTACGGCCGCTGTCCCTTGGCGCCGCGAATAAAGCTGAATGCGCCGTAGGCCCAGTGCTTGTCCTCGCGCAGGTTCATGTCGATGCGCGACGTAAACGTGCCGCCGAGGATGTTGTTCATCATCTGAATCTCTTCTTCCATGTTGTTGGCGCGGGGCGGCGCCAGGCTGCCGGCAAAGATGATCGATTGCTGCGAGCCGGGACGGTCGACGAGATAGACCACGGGCTTTTCCTTTCTTGCCACTTTGGCGATGTTCTTTGTCGGCACGTCGCCCTTTTTCCAGCTATTGAGCAGTTTTTCCAGTTTCGGTTGAATCTCCTGCAAGGTCACATCGCCGACGATGATCAACGTGGCGTTGTTGGGCTTGAACCAGGTTTTATGATAGGCGACCAAGTCTTTGCGTGTCATGTTCTGTACGGATTCTTCCGTGCCCGATCCGGTGAAGGGGAGGCCGTATGCGTGGTCGCTGCCATAAAGAAGGGCCGGAAACACGCGCAGCGCCATTTGCACCGGCGTGCTTTTTTCCCGTTGTATGCGGGCTATGGTTTGCTTTTGCAAACGCACAAACTCTTTTTCGGGAAACGAGGGGTTAAGCAGCACATCGGCGAACAGCTCCAGGGACGGGTCGACATTTTCCGTCAATGTATTCAATCGCACGGTGCACACATCGAGGGCGGCGCTGGCGCCCAGGGAGGAGCCGAGCAGTTGCAGCGCTTCGTTGATCTCCAGCGAGCTGCGGCTCGTCGTGCCTTCGTCCATCATGTCCATGGCCAGGCGCGCCGTGCCCGGCGCGGCGAACTGGTCCGCGGCAAAACCGGCATCCACAAGCAAACGAAAATCGACGACCGGAACCGAATGGCGCTCGGCGAGCACGATTTTCAGACCGTTGGACAGCTCGGCCCGTTGCAGCGGCGGGAACGCCACTTGCGGCGGCTCGCCGGTTTCCGGCAGCTTGCTGCGGTCGACGTTCGTTTCCACGGCCCTGTACTCCTTATAAGGATGGATTTCCAGGATATAGTCGCCGTCGCTCAGCCATTTTTTCGCCGTTTCCTGCAAATCCTTGACCGTGGCGTTTTCAATGACCTTGAGCGTGGTTTTGTAATAATCTGGCCGGCCGCCGTACACGGCGTTGCGAGCCAGGATATCCGACTTGCCGCCAAATCCGCCGATGCGTTCGATGCCGCGAATGAAACGGGCTTTGTACTGCGTCTTGATGCGCTTTAATTCCTTTTCCGTAGGCCCTTCGGCGAGAAATCTTTGCAGCTCCTCGTCCAGCGCTTTTTCCACCGCCTTCAAGTCCGAGCCCGGCTTGGCCGTGGCTTCGATCTGGAACAGTCCGGCGATTTCGTACAAACCGACATAGGCGGAGACGTCGGTGGCGATTTGATCCTGGTAGACGAGGCGTTTATAGAAGCGAGAGTTTTTGCCGGAGGCCAGCACGTCGCTGACCAGGTCGAGGTAGCTGCCCTCGGCGCTGCCCCATTCCGGGATGTTCCACACGCGATACAGCCGCGCCTGCGGCACGAGATCCTCGGCGATCTGGCGATGCGTGCCGCTTCTCCTGGCGATCCACCTGTCCTGCCTGGCAACGGGCGGCCCCGGCGGAATGTCGCCGAAATATTTTTTTACCTTTTGCAACGCCGTTTGCGGCTCGATGTCCCCGGCGACGACCAGGACGGCGTTGTTCGGCCCATAGTAGGTTTTGAACCATTCATGCACATCCTCGAGGCTGGCGGCTTCCAGATCCTCCATGGCGCCGATGGTCGTCCAGGAGTAGGGGTGTTCGGAAGGAAAGCACGCCTTTTGGATCAATTCATCGGCGAGGGCATAGGGCTGGTTCTCGCCCTGGCGTTTCTCATTTTGCACGACGCCGCGCTGCTCGTCCAGCTTTTCCTGGGTGACGGCGCCGAGCAGGTGGCCCATGCGGTCGGATTCCATCCACAAGGCGACGTCCACGGCGGAGGTCGGCACATTCTGGAAAAAATTGGTGCGGTCGAACCAGGTGGTGCCGTTCAGGTCGGTGGCGCCGATGCGTTCCATGGCCTGAAAGTAATCGTCGTCGTAATTTTCGGAACCGTTGAACATCAAGTGCTCGAACAGATGCGCAAAACCGGTCTTGCCCGGTTTTTCATTTTTCGAACCGACGTGGTACCAGAGGTTCACGGCGACGATGGGCGCTTTGTGGTCTTGGTGCACGATGAGCGTGAGGCCGTTGTCGAGAACGAATTCTTTGTATGGGATGTCAATGTCGGCGGCCGGCGTCGGTGCGGCAAGCAATGTCAGCAGCGCAATCGAGATCGCTGCAAACAAAGTGGAGCGTTGATTTACGAACATCTTTCCTCCTGTTGTTTATGGAAATTAATTGAATTGACCATAGCATTTGTCTACGGATTGCAAGACGTCTCCACGCAAGAAAAGAGATGTTGTTGGATGGTTACCATTGCAAAAGGAGGAATAGGCGGCGTGCAAAAGTCAATCATCTCAAAACCCTCTTGGCAGAACTTGAATCG
>JAJRST010000005.1 GCA_024278645.1 bacterium
GCCGCGTCGCTTTGCAGGTTTTCAACATGAACGGTCAAAAAGTCGCATCCCTCGTCGATGGACATCAAACGGCGGGAGAATACAGCATCACCTGGCGCGCCCAGGACGACCGCGGCCGCTCCCTACCCAGCGGAGTGTACCTTTATCGCTTGCAGGTGAACGACGAAAAGGCGGCGACGCGAAAAATGCTGCTCATCAAATGAGCGTGCATTCTGCTTTTCAATTAGATATGGAATAAAAGCGATGCCCGGCTTGCGTGCATGCCTGCAAAACCGGGCTTTATCTTTTCGCTTGACTTCTTTATTTATTCTTTGTAAAATTTCCATAATTTCAAACCGCCGAGGCGTGAAGCCCTGAATATTTTTGATCTTGTAAAAGTTATATTTTTTGTTAAATTACCAAGTGAACAGTTTTAAACGATCAGGCGTCATACTACTCCTTAACCAACTCACAGAAAGGACATGTTAAATCGTTCGATTAATTGCTTTTCTGCGGAAAACATCAAGTGTAACGTAACAACGATTTCGTCCTTCCCCATTTACGGGCTATCGTCCAATTATTCTTCAACAGGCTTTCGAAGAATCATTAAACAAACTTTCATTTGATTTTTCAGCAAAAGCAGTTTTTCACAAAAATTGTTATAAACAAACGAGAATGTTAAAGGAATCAAGGGAAAAGGTATGAAGAGTCTAAAATTTTTCTCGAGTTTTTTAATCATCGTTATTTTCCTGTTGCCGGGCGCTTCCAATCTTTTCGCCCAGTCAGGGAAAATATCAGGCAAGGTTCTCGATGCCGATACCGGCGAACCGCTGCCCGGCGCCAACGTGATGATCGTCGGTACAAACTATGGCGCGGCGACGTCTCTTGATGGCGACTATTACATCATCAATGTGCCGCCGGGAACGTACGACATCAGGGCGCAATTTATCGGATACGACGCCATGATGGTCAAGGGCGTCAAAGTGAACGTGAACCGTACCACCGACGTCTCCTTTCGCTTAAAGGCCGCCGTCATCGAAGGACAGGAAGTTGTCATCGAGGCCTCCAAAGTTTCACAAAAAAAGGACCAGACCAGCTCCATCCGCAATGTGAGCTCTGAAACCATGGACATCCTCCCTATCGAATCCGTGAGCAGCGCGGTCAACCTGCAGGCCGGCGTGGTCAACGGTCACTTTCGCGGCGGTCGGTTTAACGAGGTGAACTATATGATCGACGGCATGCAGGTCACCAACGCCTACAGCAGTTCCGGGCAGTCGGTCAGCGTCGAAGCCGACGCCGTTGAGGAAGTCGAAGTTATCAAGGGAACATTTAACGCCGAATATGGACGCGCGATGAGCGGCATTGTCAACGCAGTCACCAAGAGCGGCGGCAACGAGTTTCATGGTTCGGGCTCCGCCCTGCTGGGCAACTATCTGACGATGCATGACGACATCTTTATCGGTCTCAAGCCGAGCGAGATCACCCGCCGCCAGGATTACAAGTTCCAACTCAGCGGTCCATTATACCGGGACAAACTCTCCTTTTTCGTTGACTTTCGCCATCAGAACAATAAAGGGCAGCACAACGGCATCCGCCTGTTTTTGCCGGACGATCAGAGCTACTTTAACACCGCGGATTCCACGCAATGGTACTCGCAACGAAGCGGCGACAGTTCTTACGTCCCCATGAACTGGTGGATCAGCACCAACATGACTTCCAAATTGACATGGAAGGTCTCCCGCGATCTCAAAATTCAGGGGTTGTATATCTACAACAGCGGCGAAGGCCAGGGCTATAGCCACTACAACAAGTACAAACCCGACGGTCGCAGCACCGGCTACAACACGTCGCAGATGGCCGCCATCACGGTGAATCACATGCTGTCGCGAAGCCTGTTCTACGAAGCCAAACTCAAATACACCGATACGTGGAACGCCTCTTATCTTTTTGAAAACCCGGAAGACCCACGGTACATCCATGACAAATATAACGACGGCACCGGACCGGGTTTTGCCTTTGGCGGCCAGGACAGAAATCATAACAATCGCAACACTTATGAATTGCAAGGCAAAGTGGATTTAACCTGGCAGATCAACAAAAATCACAGCATCAAAACTGGCGTCGACTATATCCGATCGGTGCTGGACGTGCGAAACATGAGAGTACGAAACTGGTATGAGTTATACGATCGCGCCAACATTGATAAATACCGTCCTGTGGTCCTGGGCGACTCGTCGCAATCTTCGGACATCTACAGAAAAACGCCCATTGATTTCGCCGCCTATATTCAGGATAAAATGGAATTCGATGAAATGGTCATCAATTTTGGCGTGCGTTATGACTATTTCAATCCTGAAACCACTTATCCCTCGGATCGACGCAACCCGGTCAACCTGATTCAGGGTGAAGGCGTACCGCAAACCGAATATATACCCGCCGATCCGAAATCGCAGGTCAGCCCGCGGCTCGGCCTCTCCTACCAGCTCGGTAGGGCGGCTTTATTGCGTTTCAGCTATGGGCACTTTTTTCAGAGACCGCCTTACCAGAACTTTTACCAAAACAACTCGCTGCTGGTCAGCACCAGCAACTTTGGCACGCAGCAAGGCAACCCGCAGTTAAGGGCGCAAAAAACGGTGCAATACGAAATCGGGTTGTGGCAAGAGCTGATGAAGGATATGGGCCTTGAAGTGTCTTTGTTTTACCGCGATATTTACGATCTTCTCAGCATGGAAGTCATCTATACTTATAATGCGCAAATTTACGGTCTGTTTACCAACCTTGACTATGGCAACGCCAAGGGTTTGGAAGTGACTTACGACTGGGCGTTCAACCGGTTTTATGTGAACGCCAATTATACGCTGCAATATACGCGCGGCAACGCGGATAATCCAACGACGACGTTCAGCCGCATCGGCGGCAACATGGACCCGATCCCGCGTCTCATCCCAATGAGCTGGGATCAACGTCATACGTTCAACGCCAGCGTCGGCTATACAACGGACGTCTGGAGCCTCTCGGCGACCGGACGTTACGGCTCAGGCACGCCGTATACCTTGTCGCCGTTGCCTGAATCCATGTTGTCCGGCGTTCTGCTCTATCCCAATAACGCCAAAAAACCGCAAACCTATTCAATCGATTTATATGGCTACTACAAGGTTCCGCTGAGCAGCGGCATGTTAATGAAATTTGAGCTATATATTTACAACCTGTTGGACACGCTGAACGAATACGGCGTCTACGGCCGCACCGGCCGCGCTTACACCAACATTGTCCTGGACTCGGAAAGAGAAAATCATCGCAGCGACTTCAATACAATCGAGGACAGATTCCAAAATCCGGCCATGTATGGCGCGCCGCGCATGATCAAATTCGGCGTAGGCTTTTATTTCTAGAGGTCGGCGGAATGAACCTGAAAAGATTTTCCAATCAACATGGAGGTTAACCAGAATATGTTGAATTTATTTAAAAATGCTGTCGTCATCCTGCTTGTGACGCTTTTGACCTTTTCGGCGAGCTATGCTCAGAAAAAGGTGTATGAGGGTCCGGAGGATACGGCCGGCGATATTGCAGCAGAGAAGATTGGTTGGATGGAAGGAAACGCCGTCCGCTCTCAGTTCAGAAATACAACCGAGCTGTCCGACTGGGGCACCGGCACCGATCCTTACGCCACAAAATGGCCGAACGACTTTCGCGGTTCGAAAATGAACGACGGCATCGGCCTGCTTATCGGCTGCCGCGTCTATATTCATAATGACGGCGACACCACGACAGTCGATTCCCAACCGTTTGATGAAGTTTACCTGAATGAAGATCGCGTGCGTTATGACGAGATGGTTGACGGCGGACAGTTGCACCGTCTCTACTATTTACAGACCAGTTACCGCGAACGTCAGGATAAGGACCCAACCGGCCAGGTCGAATGGAACCTCTACCCGTCGCGCGGCAACGTCACCGGTGAATATGCCAACTGGCAACTGCCCGACGCCCCGCCGGCCATGGCCAGCAAGCCTGAATCCTGGCCGACCGTCGGCTGGCCCGCGGACGGATTCAATTCCAAATGGGCCGGGCTATGGAACGGCCGCTTTGGCGCCGATGTGTTCCGGGCGGATGAAGAATGCTTTTTCGTCGCCAACGACGCGCAGGACCAGGAGTACCTTGTTGAAACAAACAAAGTTCGCTACTATCCGCGCGAAGGCCATTATATCGGCGATCTCGATCCGCGCATGAGCGTGCAGGTCGGCCTGCCCTGGGGCGGCGTCGGCATTCGCGTCGAGCAGCGTGGCTTTCAGTGGAACAATGCGCAAGCCCGCGACGCCATATTCTGGGAATACGTCATCTACAACATGACGGAATACAATATCGCCGAGGTGGCCTTTGGCTACTGGGTCGACAACGCCATCGGCGGCAACGACGGCAATGACGAACTGGCCGCGTTTGATACGTTTCTCGATCTCGCCTATTCGTGGGATGTCAACGGCATCGGCGATTACGGCCTCAAAGTCGGCACTATGGGTTTCGCCTACCTGGAGTCGCCGGGCAACTCGACGGATATGGTCGACAACGACGAGGACGGCATCATCGACGAACGGCGCGACAACCAGGCGATGCAGATCGTCGGCCCGTACGACGGCATCGACAACCTGGAAAACTTTTTGAAATTTTATGCGCTAAAGGAAGAAGACCTTCGCGACCACTGGGACGCCGACGAAGATCAGGACTGGGATTCGTATGACGACGCCAATGGCAACGGCCAATGGGACGAAGGCGAAGACATCAACGACGACGTCGGCCTGGACGGCAAGGGGCCGAATGAACTGGGCTACCTCGGACCGGACGCCGACGGCACCGAAGGCAACGGGCGGCCGGACCTGCAGATTGGCGTCGGCAGCGAGCCGGATTTCGGCCTTGTGGATGTGACGGAAACCGACATGCTCGGTCTGACATCCTTTCGCCTGTTTCCAATTCCGGCGCACAATCCTCCCTACAAATGGTGGTTCGAAAATGACGAATCCATGTGGGAGCTGGTCGGTCAGGATTCACTCATTCCCTTTATCGGAGCGGTTTCCAATCTGGCCGAGGTGTTCGCCACCGGCGTGTTTCCACTCTACGGCGGCAACATCGAACGCATCTCCATGTCGCAACTTCACTCCTGGGATGACGGCGCCAATATAAAGGCCGGCGACCCGGTTGAAAATCCGCCTATTTCGCTGTTTGAGCTGAAAAAAATCGTTCAGATCATCTACGAGACCGACTATCGTTTCGCACAGCCGCCGGTGATGCCGACGCTCATCGGCACGCCCGGCGACGGCTTTGTGCTGCTGACCTGGAATACGGATTCGGAAACAAAGACGCGCGACGCCTTTTTGAACAACGAGAACGACTTTGAGGGCTACAAGCTGTTCAAGGCCACGGATCGCAACCTCACCGATGCGGTGAAAATCACCGACGGCTATGGCAAGCCGCGCGAACGCGAATGGATTTTCCAGTGCGATCTCATCAACAATAAAAAAGGATTCGCCGACTATGGGCTCATCGACGGCTCGGCTTTCTATCTCGGCAACGACACCGGCATCTCGCACTCTTATCGTGACGAGAACGTGCAGAACGGGCGCACCTATTACTATGCCCTTGTCGCCTATGATTACGGTATGCCCGAGATCGGCGTGAGACCATCTGAAAATAATTTTGAACTCAAGGTCGACGAAGCGGAAAATATTGTTTTCACCTCCAAGAACGTCGCCATAGTTACACCGCGCCAGGAAGCCGCGGGCTACCTTTTGGATGCCGGCACGGAGATTATTCCCACGGAAACATTGGGTCAAGGCTCCCTGACGACAGAACTGGTCGCCAAGAATGCCGCGCAGCCTGGCAGCACTTATAAAGTAAGGTTTAAAACCAAACTCATTAAAAACATTCGCAATATCGACTGGGGCATGAGCTGGGTGACCAACGGCATTTCCATTTACCGGCAAGTTGACGGCGCCGGTCTGTTGGTCTACAATGAAGACCCGGACAATCCAGGTCCAATGCTGGTCGATTCTACGGAAACGCTAAAGTACTGGTTCATCCGTCCCGACAGCGCGACCACGGATATTTTTGACGGCATCACTTTAACGCTGAGAATGCCGGCCGTTGAACCGGAATATGATTATCTCAACTCCGGCTGGCAAACGGGCGAAGCGCCGATCAATATCACGCCCTCCAACGCCGAAGGCAAATATTTCCCGTGGGATTACGACATCATCTGGGCGGAAAGCTACACCTCTGAAATGCCGATCAAAGCATCGACGCGCATTAAAGATGAGAACGGCGTTCGCATCCGCAAGGGCCTGCTCGGAAAGCAGAGCTATCCATTCTATGTGCAGAACTCTTCCGTCATCGACACGACGACGGGGCTGCCGGTAAGGATGGAGCTTGTGGTGCAGGACCTTGATGAAGACGGCGAATTCAACATTCTGAACGACCGCATCTTTGTCGGCGCCATGGATACCAGAAATCGCTGGGCGGGTACGGTTTTCATCATCGACTTTAACAACGCCGGCAGCGAAGCGGAATTGCCGGCCACCGGCAGCGACGCCGTGTATAAAGTCAAGTTCATCCGTCCTTTCTTTGACACGGATTCTCTCATGTTCAAGGTGAGTGTGAATGAGCAAACCGTGAGTTCGAACATTGCCGACGCTTTGAAAAAAATCAAAGTGGTGCCAAATCCCTATGTTGCCACCAATGCTATGGAACCCTCTCTGGCCAACAAAAATTTCAACCAGAGACGACGCCTGATGTGGACGCACGTACCGGCGCGGTGCACCATTAAAATATTTACCACCAGCGGCATCTTTGTCGACCAGGTTGACGTGGAAAACGACGTTGACAACGGCATCGCCTACTGGGACCTGTTGACCAAGGACGGCCTGGAAGCCGCGGCCGGCATGTACATTTATCATTTAAAGGCCGATCAAACAGGCGACGAAATCATCGGCAAGTTTGCCATTATTAAATAAATCCATAGCAATGTCTAATTTAAATGAAATGAAAACGATGATTGATTTTAAACATAAAGAGGTTAGACTATGAGTGGAAACAAAATGCTGAGTTTGTTGGTCATCGGCGGTCTGCTGCTTTTGTGTCTGGCCCCTGCCGGCCATGCACAAAAGAGCCGCGCAGGTACGGTTACCGCAAACTTTTTAGAAATCGGATTTGGCAGCGCTGGCGTTGCTATGGGCGATGCGTATGTCAGCCTTGCCGAAGATTTATCTTCCATGTACTGGAACCCCGCCGGTCTCGGCTATATGGAGAACAGCGAAGCTCAATTCACCGTGCAGCCCTGGGTCGCCGGCATCAACACTTCGTTTGTCGGCGTCGGCCTCGCCTTGCCGCGCATCGGCACCCTGGCTTTGGGATTGACGCAGATCGGCTACGGCGAGATGCAGGTGACCAACCTGGATTTTCAGGAAGGCACGGGCGAAATGTTTACAGCCAATGAAATCGCCGCCAATTTTTCATTTTCCCGACGGTTGGCGCAATGGTTCTCGTTCGGCGCCTCGCTCAAATATGTCAGCTCGAAAATCTGGCACACCAGCGCCAGCGCCATCGCACTCGATCTCGGCGTCAAATTGAATACTCATTTTTTCTCCCCCACCGGCGA
>JAJRST010000557.1 GCA_024278645.1 bacterium
GAGCGCAAAAAGACAAACAAAGATTATTTTTCGCATAAAATCCTCCTAAATAATTCATACGATGACAACGGTCATCAAACAAAGATTCGTTTCAAAGACAATGTGGCAGCAAAAGACAGCGGCGCAGGGCATCGGCGCCAAAACCGCGCTGCGCCCGGCGCATTTGGACACACCGCATCCTTTGCATTTTTCCGAACGCCGGGGGCTATCTTTTTTTGATTGTCAAAAAGTTTGGAATTGTTTCAGGCAATAGCCGGAGGGGCCCTTGACAGGGGCAGACGAGAAAGGTCGTAAAGTCGGAAAACATCGGAATGGCGTGCAAGATATGAAATAAAGAGCGCCATAAAAACGCCGGCGAGAAACAGGAGGACAATGCCCTCGACAGCCATCAACGCGAAATAGAACAACAATTCGCCGGCTTTGTGTTGGTGCGACGCCAGGGGCGAGCACCCACCCTGCTTTTTATCATAGGGATGGCCATGTACGAACAAATGACCGTTGGCCAGACGATGTAAATGCAGGTTTTCAAATATGACAAAATTCGTCGTCAGAAAAACGACGATGAAAAGGAGGGCGATAATATTTTTTCGTTTATTCATCATATCTTGCAATTCACTTTATAAATATGTGCAAAAAATAAGACTTTTTTTATGAATTGCAAGATGAAAAACTTGCGATTATTGCTTTTCCCATGATCGTTCGCCGTAAAACACAGCGGGACGGACGACGAGTCCGCCGTCCGTCCATGCCATGCGTCCTTCCAACACTTACAAGGTAAAGGCGACAAAGAATGTGTTTTCTCCGCGAACGATGCGCAGCAGTATGGCATCGCCTTTTTTCAGATTCTTGACCACTTTGTCAAAATCATCCACATTCTTTACCGATTTCTTGTTCACGGAAACGATCAAATCGCCCTCTCGCAAACCGGCGCGATAGGCCGTTTCCGAGCGGATGTCGGTGATGACCACGCCCTTGAGAGACCGATCCAGGTCGTACTTTTCCGCCAGTTGTTTATTCAGCGTGGCGACGTCAAAGCCCAGCTTTTTCTCGATCCGCTGCTTTGTCTGCGGCGTCGCTTTTTCGGGCTCCAGCTTGCCCAGCTTCGCATGCAGGGTCACCTGCTCGCCGTCGCGCAATACTTTTAATTTCACCTTTGTCTTGGGCGCCATGGAGGCGATGGCGTTGCGCAATTGCGTCGAGCTTTCGACTTTTTCGCCATTCAACTCGATAATGACGTCGCCATGCTTCAACCCCGCTTTATCCGCCGGGCTGCCCTTGGTGACGTCGGCGACGAGCGCGCCCGTCGGTTCGGGCAGATCGAGCGCCTTGGCCATGGTCTCGTCGACATCCTGGATGTAGACGCCGAGATAGCCTCGAATGACGGCGCCGTTCTTGAGCAGCGATTCCATCACCTGCTTGGCCATGTTGATGGGCACGGCGAAGCCAATGCCCTGAAAACCGCCGCTTTGACTGACGATGGCGGCGTTGATGCCCACAAGTTCGCCCTTGATATTCACCAGGGCGCCGCCGGAATTTCCGGGGTTGATCGCCGCATCCGTCTGGATAAAGTCCTCATAGTCGGCCAGCCCGAGGTTGGAACGGCCCTTGGCGCTGACAATGCCGGCGGTCACCGTATGATCCAGGTTCTCGCTCAACGGGCTGCCGATGGCCAGCACCCACTCGCCGACGCGAAGCTTGTCGCTGTCGCCGACCTTAATTGTCGGCAAATTCCTGGCCTTTATTTTGATCAGGGCAATGTCCGTTTTCGGGTCCGTTCCGATGACCTTGGCCGGATAGGTTTTCTTGCCCCGCAAGCGCACTTGAATAGTGTCGGCATCGGCGATGACGTGGTTGTTGGTCAAAATATAGCCGTCCTCGCTGATGATGACGCCGGAGCCCATGCCCCGCTGATGAAACTCGCGCTCCTTCGGCTTTTGCTCTTTCCGCGGCGGCTGACCGAAAAAGTCGCCGAAAAAATCATCGAACGGACTGCCAAAGAAAAACGGCGACATCATCTGGTTCACCTTTAAAACTTTTTCCGTAAATACGGTGAGCACGGCCGGGCTCGCTTTTTCGCTGATCTCGACAAAGGCGTTGTTGAGGTCGTTCAAAGAGGCCGACGCTTGAGTCTGGTTATCATTGTGGGAAAGCACCCCGAATTCATTGGCTTGCGCCACGGGATATTTTTGCGGTCCCACCTGCCAGAACAGCAACGCTCCCACAGCGACGCCGATAATAATAAGCGTAATATTCTTGATCTGCTTGTTTTTCATTGCCTTATCCTCCTACTGCTTTTCTGTTCGATAGTTGCGACGTTTTTGCAAATATTTCTTTAATTCATTATAAACGGCGGCAAACGCTATTTGAACGGCATAATAAAGGTTCTCATCGCCTCCGCTGGCGTCGTGTTTTCCAACGATCGATTTTCCTCCCACATTCAGGATCACCTCCACCTGTCGACGATGTTTTTTGTGGTCATTTTTCCGAAATTCATCGATGATGACGCGACACTGCAAGACGTGTTCCGCAAAGCGGTTCATTTTCGCTGCTCGCTCGCGGATATAAGCATCGATGGCCGGTGCGCCGCTCTGTCGACGATAGGTAATTTCCAGGGGAAAGTCAGGCTTTTGTGAGGCAAGCTCTATCTCGGCCGTCGTTCTTTTCTGCAACGGCAGGGTCTGTCGCACCTTGAGCAGCAGTTCGTCGACATCGAAAGGCTTGGCAAATACAGCCGCCGCCCCCAACCTTTCGGCCTCGGCCAGCGTTTCCTTGTCCGGAAAGGCGGTGATCAGGATAATCGGCGGCAGTTCATCGAAAATATTCGCTCCCTCAAGCACCTCGAGCCCGGTGACGCCGGGCATACGAATATCCGAAATGATAAGATCGAATTTCCCGCCCGGCTCCTCGCCGGTAAGACCGAGTTTTTTCAAAATGCAGGCGCCATCCGGACATTCCACAACCGTATAGCCGTTGCGCCGCAGGGACCAGAGAAGCAGCTTGCGCATCTCATAGTTGTCTTCGGCAAGCAATATCCTGGCGCCGACGTTCGTCGGCGCCTCCGGTCCGGCATCTGTTTGGGATTGATTGTCCATAAATCACCTTCGCTTGTGGCTTATTTTCCCAGTTTCATTTTGTTGATCACCTTTTTAACGCCCATGATGCTGGAAAACTCTTTGACAATTTCATGCTGCGTCCACAAAACTCTTGTCTTTCCCATAAGAGTGACGACGCCATCCTGAATCGTAAAGGCGACGTTTTTCTCATTTGGGAACTGGTATTCAAGAATATCTTGCAACACCTCTTGCAGCTTTTGATCGCTCTTGTTTATGGCCGGATGCGGCACGACCTCGATCTCATCGACGATGCCCTTGACGCCCTTTTCCCACGATGCGGTAGTACGGGCCGCCAACTTTTCACGGTAAAAATTCACTTCGCCGGAAAGAAAAACAATGCCGTTATCGACGTGCACTTTGATGCGATCCGGCTCCGATATCGCCTTGTTTACATTCAAAAGCTGTACGAGATCCGCTTCAATCATTTTGTCGGCGACAATCGGCGTTTGCACAACGAGCTCATTTTTGATCTTTTTAACGCCCTCTACTTTTGACACGATGTCAAAAATCCGCAATCGATCATACAACGTATTCACTTCTCCCCTGATTCGAACGGTTCCTTCATCTAAAACCTTGATTTCGAAATCCTGCGGATAGTAACGACTGATGACGCCTTCTACTCTTTTCTCCAACGCCTCCTGTGCTTTCCCGGCAAACACGGTTTGTATGCCGACAAAGAGAAAAACAGCCGTAAAAATCATGGCCGTCCGATGCAATGCTGTTCGAGTTTTCATAATAGACTCCTTTCTGTGATCTTGTTTGCTTGACAATTGTGAACTGCCGGCGTTTTTACAAACGGCGTGCCAGACGTAATGCATTGATTGCACTTGACTTATGCCATCACTGCACATGTGGCAAATAGCCACATTGTGGCGTATTGCCACATTTTAAAGAGTGATTTTTCTATGGTGGGGAAACAGAGAGGAAATGGGCTGTGCCGCAATCGATGACGAGATGAAGGTTTACTCGGAAGAATCGCCAATATTGTACCGCTGCATTTTGCGGTAAAGCGTCTTGCGGTCCAGGCCCAAAATTTTCGCGGCCGTGGATTTGTTGCCGCCGACCACCGCCAGCACATGCGCAATGTAGCGACGTTCGACCTGGTGCAGCGGCAGCAGTTCATCCGAATCGGCAATTTTCAAGGTCATATTGCCGCGGTTATAGCCGCGAATTTTCTCCGGCAGATCATCGACGCCGATCTTGTCGTGCTGCGCCAGGGCGACGGCTCTTTCCATGGCGTTTTTCAGCTCGCGGACGTTGCCCGGCCAGTCGTACGCCAGCAGCCTTTGCGCCGTACTTTTAAGCAGGCCTTTTACCTGCTTTTGCATCCTTTGCGCATAATGCTCGATAAAATGCTGCGCCAGCAACAGGATGTCGCTGCCGCGACTGCGCAGCGGCGGTACATCTACCTGGATGACGTTGAGACGAAAAAAGAGGTCTTGGCGAAAATTCCTTTGCTCAATTTCCACCTCCAGGTCGCGGTTTGTCGCCGCCAGGATACGCACATCAAACTCCACTTCGGCGCTTCCGCCCAGCGGTCGGATGCGGCGTTCTTCCAGGGCGCGCAGCAGTTTGGGCTGCAAGGTCAGCGGAATGTCCCCGATTTCATCGAGAAACAAGGTGCCGCCGTTCGCCTGCAGGAACAGCCCCTTGCGGTCGCTTTTGGCGTCGGTAAA
>JAJRST010000059.1 GCA_024278645.1 bacterium
CATCCCAATAGGAAATTAACGTTGCATCGGACTTTTGCATCCTGCGAATTTGCATTTGTGCAAAATCGGCGTCGCCTCCTTTGCCGATATTCGCCGCGAGGGTATGATCGATGCCGTCGACACGGACAAGCTGTCGACTGGAGGCGGAAAGCGCATTCTCCGGCGTTCCGAAATGCGCCACAAGCTTTCGTATCCTTTGGGCGCCGATTTTCGGTATCGTGCACAGGCGAAGCAAGGCAGCAGGATCAAATGTCGGGCTCATTCAAAGCCTCCCCCATCGTGTGGCCTATTTTATTTCTTGCAGCATATCCCATACTTTATTTTTAAACAAATCGATGTTTTCACCCTGGACGGAAGAGATTAAAACCGACTAGCTTTCATTGAGCAGGTCTTGATCGAGAAAACTCGGTTCGTCTATCAACAGATCGCTCTTGGTATAAACAATGATTTTTTTCTTGTCCATTAGATCGGCATTGTACGACTGCAATTCATTCATAAGCGCCTTAAAATCAGCGTTTATGTCCTCGGAAGAGATATCCAGCAAAATAGCCAAAACCTTTGTCCGCTCTATATGCCTCAAGAATTGATGTCCCAGCCCCTTGCCCGCGCTGGCCCCCTCGATCAGCCCGGGAATGTCGGCGGCGACAAAGCTGCGATATTCATCGAGGCGAACGATGCCGAGATTGGGATTGAGCGTTGTAAAGGGATAGGCGGCGATCTTTGGCGTTGCCGCTGAAATTCGAGACAAAAGCGTCGACTTGCCGGCATTGGGCAAGCCGACAAAGCCGACATCGGCGATGAGCTTTAACTCCAGCACCAGTTCTCGCTCCTCGCCCGGCGCCCCCGGCTCCCACTCGCGCGGCGCCTGGTTCGTCGGCGAAGCAAAGCGAGCGTTGCCGCGGCCGCCGCGGCCGCCTTTTGCCAGAACAGCTCTCTGCCCCGGTTTGGCGAGATCACAAAGAATTTTGTCCGTTTCGGCATCGCGTATTATCGTCCCGACCGGCAGTTTAATAATTATATCCTCGCCGCCTCTTCCGGTCATGTTGGAGCCTTGGCCATGCTCGCCCCGCTTGGCCTTGTATTTTTTACGATAACGAAAATCCATTAGCGTATGCATGTGCTCATTGGCCACGGCGACGACATCGCCGCCCTTACCGCCGTCGCCGCCGGCCGGACCGCCTTTGGGGACGAATTTTTCCCGGCGAAAAGCGACGCAACCGTCGCCGCCGTCGCCGGCCCTGACAAATATTTTTGCGTAATCTATAAACAAAATAGTTTTCCGTTCATTATCAAAAAGAAACACCGAACACAAAACCTGCGCTCGGTGAATACGACGTCAAAATTGTATTTGAGGAGTTATCTGGGTCTTGATTGACGAGCGTAGGCGAAGCGTTTCTGTTTGGAATCCAACCCCAGCCTTTTTAGCACGCGCCGCAGCCCGAACCACCCGACTTTTTCATTTCCAAATTCAGGCGTATTCAACTTTCGCGCCAACTGGATTGTTCCGGCCTCCGGCATCACTTTAACGATTTGACGCACCTTTTCTTCAAGCGATCTGGCGGTCGCCCCGACGGCGGGAGAGGTCTCGTTCCCTTGAGAGGGCTCGGGTTGCTGTTGTCGTCTCGGAGCTTGCTCCGCCGGCGTTTCGACTGTTGCAGCCGAAGAACGCGAAAAAGCGCCCGATCGTTCAAAGTCTTTAACGGCATCTTCGAGCGTCTCGAAAGCCTTGAGGATATAATGAAACTCCAGCAGTTCAAAAACCTCGTAAACTTCGGGAATCATACCGACCAGCTTCAGGTCGCCGCCTTTCTCACGAATTCCTTTTATTTCACTGATAAAGATGCCCCATCCGGCGCTGCTGACATAATCGACATTGCCTAAATCTATAACGATGTTAAAAGACCCTCGCTCCAGGAGTTTTGTCAGATGGTGTTCCAGCTCGGAGGATGTGGTTGTATCAATATACCCGCCGACTTTGATGATCGAAATATTGTTGTTGTTCTCTACTTTTAATTGAATTCCTTCCATATCCCTCTCTCCGATTTCATTCCCCCAGGAAAATATCCTCAAGGGTCAAGTCAGAAAAATAGTTAATAAAGATAGTAGTATCTAATCTAAATGTCAATATTTAATTGTGGTGTTTATAACCAAATATTTACAACTAGTTTTTGTTCAAAAATGCTTTTTCCTTTTGGATGCTTTTTTGAATATCCATTCTGTTCGGCGTAATTCGCAACAACCGCTCCCACTGGTGAATGGCGCGAATGAGCTCGCCCAAATTGGCGTAGGCAATAGCAAGGTTTTCACATGCCTTTTCATTCAAAGGGTCAAGATCAATGACGCGTTCATATTCCAGGGCCGCCTCTTTGTATCGTTTTTCACGAAAATAAGCGTTGCCAAGCATTGAATGAGGCCTGTAATCAGAAGGATGCTTCTCGGCGATGTCGCGCAAAATTCTGACGGCGTCCTCATAACGCGACTCGCGATAGAGGTCCGACGCCCTTTGCAAAGCGGATTCGATATTATTGTTGACCTCTTTTAGATTGTCCTGAGTTTTAGCCGTCTCGCTGAGCAATTGCTGAATTCTTTCATCATTAGACACGGCGTCTTTGAGCAAGCTGTCAAATTCTTCGTCATGCTGGGCGAAAAGCGGCTCTTCATCGTTCGAAATGGTCACAAGTTCATCGAGCGAGATGTCCTGGTCTTCCTGTTCACGCTTTTCAACTTCTTCGACGCTCTTTGGCAAATCGTTTATAATTTTTTCACCATCAACCTCATCGCCGTTTTTCATTCCGGTCCCATCGCCTGATTGCAACAGTTGGTCGACTATTTCGTAATCGAGTTCGCCTTCCGGTGTAATCAACCCCTGCTCATCCTGAATTTCCAAAAACTCTTCAAAAGGATCGCCGAGATATTCATTGCCGTTAAAAAATTCGGATTCTTCATCATCGACCTCGGTGTCAGTCTTGGCGTCCTGGCGGGAATCTTCCTCCCTTATCCAGTAATCAAACGGGTTTTCATCCGACGGCAACAGCTCCTTGAACTCGTCCGCATAGTTGTCCACAGAGAGCGTAGATGGATCGTCATACGGAGAAGACTCTTCACCGAGTAAAAAAAGCGCCTTTTCGCCCTCCGAACTTGCATCTTCTTCTATGTCTTCACCGATAAAGTCAGAGCCGCCCTCTTTATCTGCTTGTTGCAATCCTGCATCTGAAGAAGATTCCTCTTTTTCCTCATCATGGTCTTTTTCCTTGTCTTCAGGAGCGTCGGGAGCGGATTCGAATATTTCTTCCTGATCATCGTCGACATAGTTGAATGAAAAACCCAAATCATCGTCGCCGTTTTCATTGTCGCTCAAGCTGGACAGCAGTTCCAGGTCGCTATCTTCATCAATGTCTGCTTCATCGAGCAAGTTTTCCTCTATTTTAGACAATTCATCGTCGGCGTCAAAATCATCGCTCACATATTCCCGAATCTTTTCATCGGTGACAATGGTAAAGTTGCCCGACTCTTTTTCTTCCTCTTTAACCGAACTATCTTCCTCCGGCGCCCTGGGGCGCTCTTTTGTTTGCTCTATCTCATTGGGGCCGTCGGTGAGAGCGGCGTCCTCGACATAACCAAAGATTTCATCAAAATCCTCGTAGCCTTGCTCATCTTCGACCTCCTCAACATCTTCTACTTCTTCAAACTCGTCTTCATCTTCCAACTCATCATCAGCAACCGCTTCGTCTTCGACGGTGGAAAGCTCTTCATCTTTATCCTCATCAACTGCATCTTCATCTTTGTCTTCCTTTGAAGTGCGTTTATCCAGAATATCCTCTAGCGGCGCAGTCAGCAGTTTTTCCTTATCAATGGCAAATACGTTGGGCGTCGTCTCTTCTTCAACAACGTCTTTTGTCTCTTTTTCGTCGACCTGTTCGGGGGCTTGCTGTTTGCCGACAGGAGGCTTGGGCGCGGCAGGCTTTTCCGGTTTTGCCGGCTCCACCACATCATCAGCTTCATCCTCAATCGGCTCCTCATACTGGGCGCGATTCATAATAAGCTTGCCGTCAAGGGTCATCATTGGCGTTCCGGGCGGTTTGATGCGTTTTTTGCGACCGCCGCGCTGAACAAAGGATTCGCGCAACTGTTTCGTGTTCAAGTGCATGCGCACCAACTCATCGTAAATCTTTGAAACGGGAATGACCGTGAACTCGTAACGTTCCGAGTTCAATTCTTCGTGTATTCGTTTTGCGCCGTATTCCGGATGTCTGCGAATGACATCGTATATCTTGCTCTTTTCCTCAATGCTCAAATGTTTCGCTTCAATTTGATCGACTTCGGTTTCCGGCGAAAAACTGTCGACGCCATCGCGGTCAAATCTCTCTTTGTATTTATGGTAATAGGAGTAGGTCGAGATTCCCGCCTCCTTGCAAGCCTCGCGAATGCCTTTGCCGTTTTGCACCAGGGTGTAGGCGCGAACGGCGCGTTCAAATTCGACTTTTTCCGCCGACGTCCGTTCTTTGATGGCGACAAGCGTAATATCGTCGTTTTGTTCGCTTCCTTCCGTAAAAATATTCATCTCTTCCTGAAGAGCCTGGACAAACTCGTCAGCCGATTTGTTGCCGCTTTCACGGATGAGCTTCAGAAACCGCTCTTCACCAAACAGGCGGCGTTTATGGTTCATCGCTTCGGTAACGCCGTCCGTATAGACGAGTACGACATCATCTTCGGCCAGGGCGATGGTGTCCGACTGAATGGACTCGCGGAAAAGGTTCTTGTCCGGAAGAGAAATGCCGATGGGAAAGCCGCGGGGATTTAAATAATAAGTTTTATTGCGGCTGGGGCGATGCAGAATCATCGGGTTGTGACCGGCGCTGGCAAAATTAAGACGTCTTTTCTTGCTGTCAATGATCACATACAGGAGCGTGACGAACATTCCCTTTTTCATGTCACTGACGACAAAATCGTTTACCTTGGCAAGGACCTCGGCGGCGTCTTTTACACCTCGCGCCTCGGAACGCAACGCCGTGCGGATCATGGTCATGACAAAAGCGCCGGGCACGCCTTTGCCGGACACATCGGCGACGGCAATGCCCAGCGTATCGCTGTCCACTTCGACAAAGTCAAAAAAGTCGCCGCCCACTTCTTTTGCCGCCGCATAGTAGGATGCGATTTCGTAGCCCTCCAATTCCGGAAACTCTTTTGGCAGCAGCGTTTGCTGGATCTGCTTGGCAATATGCATTTCCTGCTGCAAGCGCTCCTGCTCGGCGAGGTTTTGCTGCGAGCGGCGCAACTGATTCGTCATATCGCTGAACGCCTGGGCAATGGCGCCGATTTCCGTGGACGAATCGATGTCCATTTCATCGACGATGCCCGGCTCGCTCATGTGCTTCACCCATTCCTGCAGCCGCTTGAACGGACTCATAACCACGTAAATGAGGAAACACAACCCTGCGGAGACAATGAGCCAAACGAGCGCTGTTTCTCCAAGAAGCGAGCGCAGGTACCGCTGTATATCCTTTTGTATCAGCCCATAATCAATTTGAAAATGAGCCACGGCAAGCACGTCATTAGACTTGTCTTTAAGCGGCCATTCGATATCCAGAATGCGCTTGCCCCCATCGGCGTGCATCAAAAGAACTCTGGAATCATCAAAAGTCTGGAGCGTTTTTGCACTTTGCGGGATTTCAAACGCCTCTTCCCATACCGAGCGCGTTGTATCCGAGCTGGCAAGAATGACGCTTCGCTTGTCGACAATGAGCACCTCTTTCAGGATGTCCTTATGCGACTGAGTGATTGTGCTGATGCCGGCGTCGGCGCCCGCCCGGACTTCAATATCGTAGCTGCCGTGCTCCTTCAGGTAGCTGATGACTTCGGGATCGATGACGCTCCAGTTGTTCAACACTTCCCCCTGCAGGGAAGAGCAGGCCGTGCGTGCATTTTCTATATAACCATCTATAATTTTTTGCCGGGTATTTGAAAAACTGATATAAGATATGACGACGAGGATGCCGGTGAAAATGACGAGCGAATAGAGCCAGTACCGCATTTTAAGACTAAGCGGTATTGTGGTCAGCGTCATTTTACGCCTTTTCGCCTGATCGCTATTTTTCACCATCCATAATTCATTGCCCTCTTCGGTTTTGCGATAGTCGATGCCATCCAAAAGACGGCGCATGATAAAGATGCCCAGTCCGCCTTTTTTGCCGATATCAACATAGCGTTGTAGATCGGGGCTGGCAACCTTGCGAGGATCAAAGTATTTCCCCTGGTCGACGAGGACCATGGTCAGGCTGTTCTTTTTGGCGACGGCGCGTAATGTTATATCGCCGTCCCAGTCACGATAGGCGTGCTTTATAATATTTGTCGCCGCTTCGTCAATGGAGAGCTTGAAGGCATTAATAATGCGTTCGGAAAACCCGTACTTTTTCCCAACCCGAGTAACAAAATCACGCAACTCTCCGAGGTACTCAACTTTGCCTGGTACTCTGAGTTCTTCCTTTGCTACGTGTCTAAACAATGACGAAATATCCCTTTAATTTGCTGCCGCTGTCGTGTTGGCCCTTCTCCTCTGATTTCTCGCATGATCCAGGGCGCGCAGTATGGTTTTATTAAGAGGCTGTAATTCCAGAGCCTGCTCGTAATAACTTATGGCCGCATCGTAATTGCCGTCGCGAAGTTAACGGTAACCCTTTGTGTACAACGCTTTTACTTCCGGCGTCATTTCCATCTGTTTTGCATTGGCGCGTGCATGTGCTTCCCGGTAGCGTTTTTGAATCTCTTTGTTGTTGGGATTTGCTTTTAGCGCTTGTTCGTACAACTTGGCCGCTTCTTTCCATTGATTCTGATTTTCATAATCCACGGCGCGCCTGATGAGGTTCTCATAGGCCAGTTTCCCGTCTAATATACGGATTCTTCCCGTAATAAACGATTCAATTTCTTCAAGTCCGCGAGCAAGGGGCAAGGCTCTGTTGTAATATTGCAAAGCATCAAAGGTGCGACCGCTCTTATCCAGGCGACCCGCTGTGGAGATCATCTCGCCAATTTTGTTGCGCAGGTCTTCATCCGCCATTTTACGCAGTTTTTGCACCATACTGTTTTTCGGATCCAGCTCCAGAGCACGATCGCACTCGATGATCGCCTCCCGATATTGTTCCGACTCGAAAAAGGCCATGGCCTTGTCATAGTGTTCCTGAACCAGTCGCTGCCGCTGCCTGATTTCAACCTCTTCGCGCGTGCGGGCAATTTCATCATCCAGGGCTTTTTTACGTTCTTCTTCTAAAGCGGCGTCGATCTGCGCGGCGAGGTCTCGAGCCTCCTGGAAACTCGGATCCTCACCCGTATCGTCAAGCAATAACACTTTATAGATGGCGCTGTTTGCACGCGGCAGGTCGCCTTTTTGGAAATATTCCTTGGCCCGGGCGAGGCCGGTGTGATATGCGTTTGCCCGTTCTTCTTCAAACTGGCGTTGCGCTTCTTCGCGTACGAGACGATCCCTTTCCGCCTGAATCTCGGCCAGTTTTTGCTCTTTTGTCTTGCCGATTGTCGCGGCGACTGAAATTCGATGACTGCCGCCAAAAAACGTGTCCACGCCGTTCCAATACGAGTAATCAATTTGAAAGCCGAGATGTCTCACGCCAAGGCCATAGGTCATGCCGTAGCCGTTGCCGCTGTCTCCTCTTTTATTCCATCCCAGGCGTATCATAATCATATTGCGAAATGCAAACTCGCCGCCAAAATGGATGTAATTGGGCACCTGTTTCGCATCGCTGTTATCCAGCCCAAAGGCGAACAGTATATGGTTTTGCCCCTCGGACAAAAAGAATTTTCGTGAAAAACCAAAACGAAAATTTCGGGGCGAATATTCCTTGACATCTTCCAACTGAATGGCGCGTTGAATGGCGTTCTGATAGTTAAAGCCCAGCAGCCAGTTGCGCAGCAGTCCGCTCGACCAAGGGGAATAAAGCAACAGACCAACGTCGGCGCCAATCGCTGATTCGGTGTAAGAACCAAGGTTTCCCGTCAACGCATCCGGGTTTCCCGGAAAGATGCTGTATTCAATTTTCATTGTTGCGCCGACAGACATCCACGAGAATATTTTTTTCCCATAGCCGACAAGATACAGGTTTCGTGCATAATCCTGAACGCCGAGGAACGAGGCGTCGGTATCTCGCAATCCGATGTCGCCCGTCGCCAGACGTAAAAGGCCTGCTGAAAAAGTGCCGAACGACAACGTGGGATAGGTAAACGACACAAAATCATATTGCGTACCAAAGGGCAGGTTTGTGTGGTAAAAGCCGACGCCCATGGCCGGCACATTTTCAAGCGTCGCCGGATTCCAGTATAGAGAAAAAGGATCATCCGCCGCCGTCACATAAGCCCCGCCCATGGCCATGGCTCTGGCGCCAACCTGGAAATCAAAGATGTCTGTTGTGCAGCCAAACTGAGACGCACCGCCGGTTTGGGCGCGCAGCATTTGGCCTGTTGTCGACAACAGGCCAAAGACAACGATAAAAAATATGCTACATTTTTTCATGATGCTTTTATTTTCATGTTTTGTGATCATTTATCTTACAACCGCTATTTTGGTGGAGGCCTGTTCGCCATAATCCGTACTGATATAGGCCAGGTAAACGCCGTTGACGACCGGCTGGCCCACGCCATTTGTGCCATCCCAGATCAGTTGTTCGTCGCCCTGGTGCAGGCCCTGGCTGGTTAAATCCGGGTGCTCTGCCTTTGTAAATTCCCATGCGCGAACCAACTCGCCGGTGAGGGTATAGATGTGAATCTTTACATTGCTTTCCTCTTTCAAGTAGTAGTTGAAATGCGTCGCCGGCCGGCTAAAGCTGCCAAAGGGATTCGGGTAATTAAAAAATGACTCTTCGAGGTTGCTGCCATCGATCATCACCGCCATGATTGAAGAGATGCCCAGGGTTGTGACCGGAGCGCCGGTAGAGTCGGCAATCGCTAACGGCAAGCCATATTCGTCTTTGGCTTGAATTGCCGTATCGGAATCCATGGTAAAGCGAAAATCGACAATCTCGCCATTCTTCTTTAGATCAACGATAAACTTTATCGAATCCACCGCGTTTCCAACAATCGTATCCGCCGCCAGGGTTGTAAAGTCCAGCCACACAAATCCGGAATCGCCAAAAACTCTGTTCTCGGCCAGCACAAATTGATCGTCATTATGTTTGACGGCGGCAATGCGCGAAATGATGGACTTTGGCGAGATTAAAGCGCCCTGCTTGTTGCGAATGGACAATTTGATATATTCGAGGAACGAACTCGTGGCGCCGGAAGCGTCTTTATTGCGCAAGGCGATCCCCAATATTGGAACATTCTCCGAGCCACGGATCACACCTGTTTTTTCTCGAACCCTGTAATCGTTGACAATGAGAGTGCCTCGTTGCAAAAGAACCTGGACAAAAGAGGTAGAATCGGATTCGAGCATGACCGGCGTCTTTGCAAATTCGTCGAGTGGAAGTTGCAAAACCCGCAGCATAAAGGTGTCGGGTGTTGTACTCACATTAAACGGCGCTTGCACCCACCAACTCACCGTATCCATGCTCGTGGCTTTGACGTGCGTTGTATCGCCATAAGCAAAAGAATAATTTTCGGGCACGTCCAGCCGAACCTTGTATTCTCCGGTGATGCCTGCTTCCCCAACATTGTCAAGAAAGGACGTTATCTTGAAAATATTGCCCGAACGTACACTGGCCGAATCCAAGGCGACGTCTTCGTGCAAATAGGCGATGAAATGAACCCTGGCATTTTCCACTGTTCGAACGGGCAAGAGCACTTCTTCCTTGTCGGTTTTCGCCTCCAGTTTGGAATTGTTGTCCCGGGGCAATTTTTTCACCAAAATACTGAGGCGCGCCAGGTTTTCATCTTTCTCCTCGGGGGCCACGAGACTCCAGACAGGATTGACTCTGTTTTCAGCATATTCTCGTGCGGATACGGATTTCACCGCGACCTCGCCGTCATCCAATTCAAAGCCGACCGGGAGGGAAATTTGCACCTTAAAGCTGTCGTCTTTGACAAAGTCGGCGCCTTGATGCACAATCCTCGCCGTCAGGTTGAACTTTTGACCGGTTGACAACTTGTCGTTATCCTCCAATCCTTCGGGATAGGAAATATATGGTTCAAAGGTGAATAATGTACGCTTTACAACCGGTATGTATATCCTGGATGAGGTGCTCGTCAACTTTTGCTCCGATTGCAAATCAAGTGCTTCAACGTGTACATAAAGGCTGTCGTTGACATCATCGGGATTGGGCGGCGCCGTTACCGTCCATGTCTGATTATAAGCGCCGGCGCTGGGAATGATCTTTACCGGATCCATGATCTGAAACTGGCCGCTCACGGAATGCAATGTCGCCCGGATGTCCGTCTCTTTGACATTGTTCGTCTGAATGAGCGCCTTCAACGAAAACGGCTGCTCGGAAGAGACCGAGTCGATCGCTTCGTTATTGGTGGCGGAAAATGAAATCTGGGATATGGAAATTTGTCCGCCTTCATTGACGTGAACAAGCAATGTTCTGATGTCTGTCGACACGCTGGCGGACGTGTTTGAATTCACATCCTGCGGCGTCTCTGTAATTCTGACTCGTATTTCCTTGCCTTCCGGAATGATGGCGCTCGGCGCGCGGACATCCCACCAAATATCGCTCTCATCGAAAAAGCTTTGCACAAGCTCGCCGCTTTCAAGAATGAGCCCGCTGTCTCCCAGGTCAAGCTCCACTTGGCCGCTTCCATCATACGCCGCATCGCCAAAATTTTTAACGCGTGTAATGATGCGGGCCGATTGGTTTTGTGTAAAATAGGCCTCGCCGTCTTTCATCACGCCCTTGGGCGACACTTCCAGCGGTTCCAGGGACAGCGTCACGCGACGTTGAACCTGATTGATGGTCAGGCTCTCCGTCTTGCGCACAAAATCTTCTCCCGGCACGCCGCCGGTTACGACGAGCTCAAAGTCATGCGCATCCGG
>JAJRST010000558.1 GCA_024278645.1 bacterium
TAGCCGCGGCGGCGCAGGCCGGAGAGAGTCGGCATGCGCGGGTCGTCCCACCCGCTGACAACTTTATCCTGCACAAGCTGCAACAGCTTGCGTTTGCTCATCACCGTATAGCTCAAATTGAGACGAGCGAATTCAATTTGCTGCGGATGAAAGATGCCCAGTTCATCCAGAAACCAGTCATAAAGCGGGCGATGGTCTTCAAACTCCAGCGTGCAGATGGAATGGGTCACGCCCTCGATCGAGTCCTCCAGGCCGTGCGCCCAGTCATACATGGGGTAGATGCACCAAGCGTCGCCGGTTCGGTGATGCTCGGCATGCAAAATGCGATACATGACCGGGTCGCGCATATTCATGTTCGGATGCGCCATGTCAATTTTTGCGCGCAGCACCATTTCGCCGTCCTTGAACTCGCCGGCGCGCATACGGGCAAACAGGTCCAGGTTTTCCTCGACGGAGCGGTTGCGATAGGGGCTGTCCTTGCCCGGCTTTGTCAACGTGCCGCGATACTCGCGAATTTCCTCGGAACTGAGGCTGTCCACATAGGCCTTGCCCTTTTTAATGAGCCGCACCGCCCACTCGTACATTTGCTCGAAATAGTCGGAGGCGTAATAGAGATGTTCGCCCCAATCGAACCCAAGCCATTTCACATCGCGAATGATGGCGTCAATGTATTCCTGTTCTTCCTTGACCGGGTTGGTGTCGTCGAAGCGCAGGTGGCAGCGACCGTTGTATTCTTCGGCCAATCCGAAATTCAGGCAAATGGATTTGGCGTGTCCGATATGCAAATAGCCGTTTGGCTCCGGCGGAAAGCGAGTAATCACCTTGCCGTCATTTTTATTGTCGGCAATGTCCTGATTGATTATTTGACGAATAAAGTGAACGACCTTGCCGGGATCTTCATTTTTGGTTGAATTCTTGTCGCTCATAGCCATTCCTTTTCTTGAGTAAAACCGCAACAAAAAACGGTCGCCATTTAAATAGCGACCGTTTAAAAAGCTGGGGTGCAGGGATTCGAACCCCGATACCATGATCCAGAGTCATGTGTCCTGCCGTTGGACGACACCCCAGTATCTATTGAAGGGTGGGAATTCTTTCGACAGCCGTTTTCAAGCGGTCGATCACTCTCTCTTTGCCCAAAACTTGGAGCATTTCGAATAACCCCGGACCGACGCCGACGCCCGAAACCGCCAGCCTCACCGGATGAATAATGCGACCGCTTCCCACCTCGTTTCGTTCGGCAATTTCTCTTATTGCTTTTTCAATAGTTTCTTTATTGAAAGTTTCTAATTTAGAAATTTCATCAATAAATTCAAGTATTAATTTTTCCGAATCGTTTTTCCAGCGCTTTTTAACAACCTTGGGATCATAGGCATCCGGGGCTCTGAAAAAATAGGAGCTAAACGGTACGAATTCCTTGCGAAAATGCAAGCGGGACTTTAACAACTCGACGACGCGAACCAAATAATCATCGGACTCGATGTCGTATCCGGCGGCTTTTAATTCAGGCTTTAGTTCCTGCGCAAGAGTCCTGGAGTCCAGGCGGTTGATATGCTCATTATTGAGATGATTCAACTTTTGCAGATCGAATATGGCGGCGGACTTGTTGACGCGCTCCAGCGAAAATACCTGCTCCAATTCCTTCAAGGTAAACACTTCGCGATCATCTCCGGGACTCCAGCCAAGAAGGGCGATATAATTCAACAGCGCCTCGCGCTCATAGCCGGCGTTGATATAGGTCTGAACATCGGGGTCGACCTTGCCGGCGGGGAGCTCGTCCAGCGACTGGATGTTGCGCTTGCTCATTTTCGTACCGTCCGGGTTGAAAATGAGCGGCAAGTGCGCCAGAACCGGCGGCGTCCAGCCAAAGCATTCGTACAGAAAGACATGCTTGGGAACGCTGCTCAGCCACTCTTCGCCGCGGATGACATGCGTAATCTGCATGAGATGGTCGTCGACCACATTGGCCAAGTGATACGTGGGAAAGCCATCGGATTTGATGAGCACCTGGTCGTCGACCTGACTGCTGTGAATGGCGACGCGGCCGCGCACAACGTCGTCGAACTCAAAAACGCGATCCTCGGGAATCAAGAGCCGAACCACATGCGGCTCGCCGGCGGCCAAAAGTTCGGCAACCTTTTCTTTCGGCAAGGAGAGGCTGTTGCGCATGTTCATACGAATCGTTGCATCATAGCGCGGCGGTTGTTCTCCGGCGAGGCGCGCCTTTTGACGCATCTCCTCTATCTCTTCGGGCGTATCAAAAGCGTAATAGGCAAAGCCGGCGTCGAGAAGCTGCCGCGCGTATTTTTTATATATCTCCGTTCTTTCGGATTGAAAGTAGGGGCCATAGTCGCCGCCCTGTTCCGGCCCCTCATCCGGCGCAAGCCCCGCCCAGTTCAGGACGGCCAGCAGGTTTTCCGTGGCGCCTTGCACATAGCGGCTGCGATCGGTATCTTCGATGCGTAGAATAAAAGTCCCGCCATGCTTTTTTGCAAAGAGGTAGTTGTATAGCGCTGTGCGCAAACTGCCCAAATGGACAAACCCGGTTGGGCTGGGAGCAAATCTGACTCGAACCATAATGGTATATTATCCTACGGGTGATTTTTCCCCTGTCTCTCTATCGATGCGCTCAAACTCCACGCGAAAGCCCCCCGTCCATGCAGCGATGAGATTATACAATGCAACAAACACGACGGAAAAAACCGTATAGATGACAGGGATTAAAAGGTGAAAACCAGTACGATTAAAACTGCCACGGCGCCGGTTGAAACATCCGGCTCGCCAAAAGCAATTTCCTCGGATGATGAAATTACCGATATAACGGCAAACAATCCGGCGTACAAAACGCCAATAAAAAAACCGAGAAGCAGGGAAAGAATGAATACGATTTTTGCGACCGGCCAAATTTCAATACGTCTCAATTCGTATCGCATTTTTTCCCCACCTTTCGGCTTTATGAGCGGAGAGACAGGGATTCGAACCCTGGGTAGGAATACTCCTACAACGGCTTAGCAGGCCGCCCCATTCGACCACTCTGGCACCTCTCCGATA
>JAJRST010000559.1 GCA_024278645.1 bacterium
AAACTGGCACAACATTTGAATAAAAGGATGTAAAATCGTCGATGCGCCTGGGGGAAAAGGGGGACAGCGCTATGCAAAAGGCCGCCGTAACAGAGCGGCCTTTTTTAATTTTGAGCGACTGCCCGGGCGTATAGTACTCCCTCCATTACCTGCCAGGATTTTTCGCAACTTCATTTTTTTATTGACATATCTGCTTTTTTTTTATTACTTTATAACAATTTTGCAACAGATGTGAAGATGTGGGGGGAAAGATAAGACCCTCCTTTTTAATTATCTCCAGTATAAAAATATTTTTTTATGACATTTGTTTTACACAGCAAAAAGAACGGCGACCGAAGAAATGGCAACGGGATTAATGAAAAACAGATGAAATGATTTTATCCATCCTTTATAACCATTCGATCTAATCTACTATTCTGCTTCATGCTTGAAAGGAGGTGATGTTTGTGAGAAGAAGATAAAAAGGGTGCAGCGCGGCAACACTGCACCCGTGGTTGTGATGTAACAATTGGCTGAAACACCACAAGTAAATTTAGGAGTTAAAAATGAAAAAGACAAAGATTGTTTTACCGATTATAATATTAATTGTTAATTTATTATGGAACTGTTCGGAGTTTCAGATCCCTGTCGCCCCCCAACAGTTTCATGACAATAGCTACATAAAAAATCAGAGCGATCAAATCCAGCGGAAGGCCAGTCTCAATATATTAGCCAAACAATTCGCAATTTCTCTAAATGACCGAAGCTTTGCAAAATCTCTTCGCGACAACTTTTTAGAATCTAAAGATAAAGAACAAATTATCGATTTGTCAAACTTTTTATCTGCTGTTATTAACGGCGAAACAGTTTTGCAATTTTGGGGAAAACTGAAAAATACGAACCAGGAATTTCTTTCCGAAAAGGAGCTGCTAAATATGAGTTCCATTTTCCCAAACGGCGTTGACATTTATTTCCCGGTCGATGATCATCGTGATATTTGGTTTGATAAGCTTGACAAAGTAATAGTTTCATTTCAACCCGTGGGCAGGAATGATGTTGAATATACAGAACTGACAGCGTATTCATTGAACGGTGAATCTGAAACGATAAGTGTAGTCACGCCGCCGAACACCCCTTGCTTGATCATAGGACCCAGTGAAAGATTCGGAATCAATATTGTGGATGAAGTCGATGAAGGCGGAGGCGGCGGTGTTGTCCCGGGCGACCCGTATTTCAAAATTGTCAAGTTAAAAATGAATCATACGGCAAAAGAATATGAACCCTGGTGGAAAGGCGATGCAGAATTCGTCTGGCGTTATTTGAACCCTGATGAGTACCAAGTGGGCGACGATGACGGTGAAATATCACATGAATGCTGGAAACTGACCTGGAGCGGCTATATTACAAATATGGACTGGCAGACGCATAATCACCAGACCGACTTTAACTTAACTGACTATTGGTATAATTATTTTTATTTTAAAATGTACGAACATGACTCGCTTGATTCAGACGACTATATGGGAACTGTCTTGGTTTATTCCATAACCACAAATACAGAAACAAGTGAAAATGGGTGGTATTCAATGAGTTATACCTATTATACAAAATAAATTTGAGGGAGGTAAATTTGAGAAATCATCCAGTCGTTGCCGTCTTTACTATTTTACTCGTCGCAACAGCGGCTTTTTCGAAAAGCAAAGAGCAGGTGAAAAGCTTGAGCATCAGCGGTGGCTATGCAGCCATTCATGCCTACGGCGACCATAGCGGAGCGGTTATTTCCGTTACCTGCCATAAACCGCTCCGGAAGCGTTTTGCTGTTGTTTACCGCTATACCACGGTACTCGCGAATGAAGCTCCTGCCACTCCTCTTGAAGGACAACCCGAGTCCACTTACTATCCGCAACGCTATTTTCAAGCCGGCCAGTTGACCCTGGATATCCTTTTCAATTATTCTCTGTTTCAAACTCGGACGCTTTCTCTGGAGCTGTATGCCGGAGGTTCCATCGGCTATGACAGCATCACACATTATGCAAAAACAGAAACATTTTACAATGAGGATGGAAGAAAAAAGAACCTTAATTTTTTCGAGCAATCTTCAGGGCTTGTCAATGGCGTTATTTATGGAATTACTATTAAAATCGATTTAAAGAATAATATAGTCTGCCTTTTCGCCGAACGGCTGGAATATCACCCCGGCATGGAAATCGCAGCCGTTGGACTGAGAATCGGGCGGCGGTTTTAAATAGAATCAGTTTGATCCGCATGTCGGATCAAACTGTTATTTTACAGTAACTCGAGCAAGGCCGCTCATCCTAACAAAATCAAACTTACACAGGAGGAAAAATGATCCGATTCATCCTCATTCTTTTTCTGCTGTTTTCTCTTTCCCTGCCGCTCGCCGCGGCTGACAATCTGGAGGTCGACCTCTACGCCGGCGCCGTAAGCCTGTTGGGCTTTGACGGCAGCCAGGGCGGGCTGCGATTGACATGGCCGCTGCAAAGCCGGCTGCGTGTGGGTCTTGATATGTCCACGGAGCTTGACCTGGCCAAGACGCACCCCGACGGACGGACAACGACAGGGTCTTTTCTGCGCACTCACGTGCTGTTAAAACTGGGCAAGCAGTTCAAAAGCTTCGAGCCCTATCTCATCGGTTCCCTCGGCAAGGACCTCGTCGGCGAAAATCCTCTCCCCTATTCGCCGGAAAATATTGAAAAGCAGCAATGGTTCGACAGCCAGCTCGCCGCAGGCTTTAAAGTGGGGTTGGCCTTTCACTTTTCGCGGTTTAAAATCGGCGCCGAAGCAGGCGGCGGCTCAACCGGAACAGGCTATGAGGATTATAATGTGATTTTCGGAGTGAGGCTTTAAGCAGAAAAGTTTATAAAGGATATCAAGCGTTTACACCCCCCGGTGTCCCTCGGACAACCGGGGGCGGGCGCTTTTTCGACAAACCCCCGAGATCTGATCCAATTATTTATTCATTTTTATGATCCCTGGCAATTAGCAGCTAGTCTTTCACAGACAAAACTTTATACAACCTCACCGGCCCCGCCAATCCGCTCGCAACCGGGCCGCTGTTTTTGCGCCGCTCCAGCCAATAGTCGACGACAGGGTTTCCCTTGAGCGACCGGACGTAATTGAACGCCGTCGTCGTCACCTTTATTTCGAGCCGGTTGACGCCGTCGACGAGTTCATCGTCGACGACAAATCGTTTTTCGCCCCACCAACGCACGCCGAGCGGCTTGTCGTTCAGCGCGACCTCGGCAATGTCGTAAACCCGGCCGAGATCGAGAACCGCCTTTTCGGCCTTTTTCAGGAGAAAATTGGTCTTGTAAACGGCGACGCCGGAAAAATCTTGCAGCTCTTTTTTCGTAGAAAAATCGAACAGCGTCGGCAGCAGCCTTTCAAACGGCTCGCCGCGCATGGGGATAAACGTCGTTCGCCAGGGGCCGGGAATGTCGATAAACTTTTTCTCATCCGCGACAATTCGCGGCCAGGCCGGACCGTCATTCTCATCCTGAAAAACCAGCAGCAGCGATTGCAGCGGCTTGAGCGTCAGCGACAGCGGCTCGTCGGCCGCGCCAAAGACATATTTCTCGCCGCTTTCCGCATCCCAGAGCCAGGGCGTTTTGCCCGACGGCGGAAAAGTCGCCGTGAACTCGATAGACTTGTCGCGGTGTGAGTTGCAGAAAAAGTAGATGTCGCGGTCATCGGCGACGTGATGAATCATAAACAGTCGTTCGTCGGGATTGGAAATTAACACCTCCGGCGCCACGTCCAATTCGCGCAGGCGTTTGCCGATCCATGTCGTCAGGTCGCCGCGGCGGAATTTCCTTACCTTGACGCGTTCCGGGTGCTCTATCAGCAGCGCCTCCATGGTCTCCCGGACGACGAGGTCGTGCCGCTCGACGCCGCTCAGACCCGGCGAACCGGACGGCTTTTCGTTGATGAACAATATTTTGCCGCCATTCTCGGCAAAATTGAGCAGCGCCTGCGCCGTCGCCGGCTCCAGCGTCTGCACGTCGGCGCAGATGAGCAGATCGTAGGCCATGGGGCCGAATTTCAGCTTGCCCTCCTCAAAGTCGGCGTTCTGCAACACCGTCGCGTTGACATAATCCGAGCAGTAGCCGTGATGATTCAGCGCCTGCCACAGGTCATGCAAATAGTCCGGCGTGAGGGCCCAGGGATTGCGATCGAGACCGTGCTCGCTCCACACGTCCGGCGTCGGCCCGAGGATGGCGACCTCGGCTTTGAACCGCGAATCCTGAAAAACCTGGCTCAACCGCGCGGCGTAATCCGCCCAGCGTTTGAACCAGGGCTGCCAGGGATTGTTCTCATTGAACCAGGTTCCGAAGCGGATCCACCCCGGAAAGGCGGCCTCCGGCGGCGAATAGTTGAATCCGTGCAGGACAAAGTGGTTGATCCCGCCGACGATGTCCAGGTCCGTGGCCTGCTTGATGTATTCGAGCGTCGCCTCGAAAACGCCGCGCGTGTTGGTCATCGCCTCGCTGCTGATGATTTTCCTGCCGGTCAGGTGGCCGCCGGACGAGGCGTACTTGTTCCAGATGGCGTAGCGAATGTCGTCGATGCGGCTGCGTTTGACCCAGCCGCCGTTGAACAGCCACTGGTCGCCCTCGGGGATGTCCGGCACGAGATAGCCGTCCAGCAGGTCGGTGTACAGCCACGGGTAGCCGTAGGCCTGGTAACGGCTGGCCACGCCGTTTTGTACGCACCAGTCGTGAAATACGAGAATGAACCGCTCCATGAACAGGTCGGCCAGGGTTTTGCTGAAATCGTAGCGGACGCGCTTCAGCATGTCGGCGAGTTCGTCGTCCACGGTCGGCTCTTTGGCGAGCAGCAACGGCAGCCAGGGTTACAGGTCGTAGCCGTTGCGCATGCGAAATTCATCGGGCAAGTCGGTCGTCCAGTTGGCGCCGGACAGTTCGACGCTGTCGCAAAACAGGGCGCGAATTTCATTGCCCATAACGCCGCCGAACAGCGGGTTTAGCGCATCGGATGTACGATTGAGATATTTGCGCACCGCCTGCTTGTTGAAATGGTCGAGCACCGGGCCGTCCGCCCCCTTGGCGCCGAACGTCACCTGGCGAAATTTGTTGCGCCAGGTGACGATATACACATCCCATTCGCCGCCGGGGATATCCGCGCGCAGGATGTTTTCTCCGTCCACAAAAAGAGTCAGGTCGATGGCGTCGTCAAGGGAGGTGATTTTTGCCGGGAAGAGTTTAATCTGCAATAATTTGTGATCGGCGTCGTCGGGGATGTCGATTTTTTTCTGCAGCGAGACCGGACCTTCGACGCGTTGCACCTCCAACTCGACGCCCTGAATGGTCTCGTCGTCCTGCAAAAAGTCGCCGCCAAAGGGCCAGCCCGTGCCGATGATCATATCGACGACCATATCCAGGTCGTGCGCTTCCTGCACCGCCGCCGA
>JAJRST010000560.1 GCA_024278645.1 bacterium
GATCGAGTTTGCGTTTGCTCTCATTACTATTACCTCCGGCATTTCCGTATTTCTATTCATAAAGCGAAATTGGCAGGGAGTCATTCTTTTAAGCCTTGCCGCCGCCTATTTGACGCATCTGCTCTTGTTGTTTAACAACCCTGTCGCCGGCAATCCTGTTCAGCAGTTGGACGGCCATCATTTTAATCTCGTCTTTTTATTCATATATGCCTCATTGTATGGCATCGCCAATATTTTCAGACCCAACGCTGAAAACGACTTTTTTGAAATTCTGCTTTCCATTGTCAATGCAATGGGTGTAGGGCTTTTGGTTATTGTCAATGCTTTTGCATATTTCAAAGCACATGCCGTTTGGCTTGCACTATTCGCCTGGCTGTTTTTCATGATTCTGGCCGTTCTGAATTGGCGGCATTCTCGCAGCAGCGTCTCCACTTCCTATTATGCCAACTTTGGCTATGTTGCTCTCAGTGCGGCAATTTTAATTCATTTTCCGGCGCCCAACTACTTTGTCTGGTTAAGCCTGCAAAGCTTGTTCGTCATCATAACGGCGTTGTGGTTTCGGTCGCGCATTATTATTGTCGCTAATATTCTGATCTATGTCGGCATTTACACCGCGTACCTGTTGTTGTCGCAATCAAGCGATCCTGTAAACTTTAGTTATGCATTAACGGCTTTGGTCAGCGCCAGGATTCTGAATTGGAAGAAAGAGCGCCTGACGCTAAAGACCGACTTGATTCGTAATATCTACCTTGTATGCGCCTTTATTATTGTGCTTTACGGCCTGAACCACGCCCTGCCGGCAAGCGTGGTCAGTCTGGCATGGTTAGGCGCCGCGCTTTTCTACATGGCGATGAGTATGGCGCTCAAGAATATAAAGTATCGATATATGGCGATTATGACTGTTGTGGCGGCGGTGCTGCACGTGTTCCTCGTTGATGCCGCGAAATTGACGGCGGGTTTTCGCATCATTCTTTTTCTGTCGGTTGGCGTTATCATTCTGTTGTTTTCCATGTTTTACTCCAAAGTGCGTATGAAAACAACAAAGCAGAAATCGGGATGATCATATATTCAGATAATGGAACTATTGGGTGGATTTTCATTGTTGCATAGCTGGGGGGTAAATAATATTTAATTTGTGACTCTGAAAAAAATCGGCGTCTCTTTTCCTTCCATTGCCATTGGTCTATGGAGACATAGTCGTCACAAAATTGATCAGCGTTGCTTTATACTATCGGGGGCGGGAAGGAGTGGGGGCTGAAATGCCTGTAAAAATAGACGTCAACAAGGAATTGGGTGCGCTTGAGATCTGCATGGCGGGAGATGCAAGCGTCTTTGAATGGAAAGGCATCTTGCGACGATCTCTGGATATTTATTCAAGGCAAGGGATCGCAAAGGTGCTTATTGATGCCAGAAAATTGGCCAGACCGCCCAATGCCATTGAATTGTTCGAGTTTACCAGAATGCTGCCCGGGGTTATGCAATTCGCAATATTTATTTCAAACTGGAGCGACAAAGATATTCTATTCCTGGAAACAGTGGCCTATAATCGGGGATTGAACGTCAAGGTTTTCCATAAAAGAAACGACGGGATCGAATGGCTTGGCCTTGTTTGATACGTCCGGGACGTCGCCTGTTGAAAGGAACTAGCTCATCTCCTGGTTCGGCAGGCGGCGAATGTCCGGGTCTGTAAAGACATCAAACTCATCACGACTGGTGGAGGAAAACTCGGAGACGACGGCGCCCTCCGGGCCTGCCTGAAGCCAATGCAAAGTATCGGGCGGCAGCATGTACTGCTCGCCCGGATTGAGCACGATCTCTTTCCACACGGTGAACGTTTCTTTTTTGTCCTGCGGGATGTTCGCCCTCGGCGACGGCGTGGGCTCTCCCGGAACATACAGATAAAGCCGCCCCCAGCGGCAGCGAAAGGTCTCCTCCTTGCCCTGTTCATCCATCACCGCCGGATGTCGGTGTTCCGGGCAGAGTTGACCGGGGAATAAAATAAGCTCTTTGGCGCATACGCGATCGGTGTTGACGTAAACGACGATCTGCACGCCGATTTCACGCAGCCGGTTTAGCCCAAGATCGGCGATTTCGATATTCTCGACTTCCTGCGGCGTGAGTACAATCCCGGCCTTTTTCAAGAGTTCAAGCGCCTCTTCCCGGGCGCGATAAAGCTCTTCGTTTGACATGTTGTCTCCCTGTTAGAATTGTTCCGGTGAATGACCTTCCACCAGGTAGGCCTGCCTTCGTCCAAAGCCCTTGATGTCAAAAGGGCCGACGCGCCGCGCCGCTATTTTACCGGCCAGACCGGTAAATGTGCGTTCACTGATGATGACCTCGCCGGGACCGGCGACGGACATCAAGCGCGCTGCAAAATTCATGTTGGCGCCAATGGCCGTATAGTCCTTGCGGTCATAGCTGCCGATCTGGCCGAGAACGACTTCGCCTGTGTGGATGCCAATGCCGATGTTGATCGTCGGTCGTCCGGTCACTTCCCAATCGATATTCAGCTTTTTAAGCTCCTCCTGCATGGCCAACGCCGCTTCCACAGCCATCTGCTCGTGCGTGCCTGTTGGATTTGATTGCGTAAATAAAGCGACGACTTCATCGCCGACATACTTGTCCACCATGCCGCCAAAGGATACGATGATCGGCGTGACGGCGCTGAAAAAGTCATTCAGCATACGCACGGTCGTGGTCGGGTCCATGTCGCGCGTCAGCCTGCTATAGCCGCGGATGTCGGCAAAGAGCATCGAAATATCCATTCGTTGGCCGTTGCTTTGGTCCGGTCGATGCCCCATCAGCGCTTCTTCCACGTCTCTTCGCGCTTCCGTGCCGATCAGCTTGCTAAGCCGCTTGACCTTTTCTTCCTGAAAAATATAGTTGCTGATAATTCTGTTGACCGACTCGACAAGCTGAAGGTCCTGCATGCCAAAATGAGAGTTGTCCTCTTTATTGATGAGAACCGTGGCGCCAAGGAATCTGCCGCTGACAAACATGGGAACGACCAGCACACAGTCCATTTCCGAATCGGGGATGTTTCTTTTGATGAATGATTTGCGCTCTTCTTTTGCCAGCCTGACCAGGTTGCCGACCATTTTATAGTCTTTCTGACTCATGGGACGGGCGCCGCGCAGCACCTTGCCGCCCGGCAGGTGGCGGTCTTTTTCGGAATCGTAAAGGGTGATAAAGCCGATCTGCGCGCCCACGGAATCGAGAACGGTCTTGATCATGCGATCCAGCGCCTCTGCCTGGTCGCTTGTTTCGTCGCGAATATCATCCAGCGCTTTGATGACGCGATTTTCCATCTGCACAAGGCGGTGTTCCCGGCGGCGAAGCCAGTCGTAGATGACATGATCCATATTGGATTCCACCAGCGTCACCACGACGTCGTCGTATTCCGAAAAGTCGCCGCTGGACTTGTTGGCCAATACAAAGGCGCCCAACACTTTGTTGGATTTTGATATGGGCGCCGCCAGCACATTTCGCAATATTTGTCCGTTTGGCCAGCGGGTAATTTTAGCGTTTGTATGCGATACTCTTTCGCCGATGGTCCGCAACGTTTCGTCCGAAATAGCGGATTGACCGCGATCATAGCGCGCAAGAAC
>JAJRST010000561.1 GCA_024278645.1 bacterium
CCTCTCCTCGTCGCCAGGCGTCGCCCCTCTCCTCGTCGCCAGGCGTCACCCCCTCCTCGTCGCCAGGCGCCGCCCCCCTCCTCGTCGCCAAGCTCCGGCTTGGCGACGCGACAATGCTCTGTTGTGAAACGCAGATGCTGCGCGCCAAGCGGAGCTTGGCTTTGCAGGTTTTCGGCTGGTGGAGCTGCTGAAAAACGCTGCCAAGCAGAGCTTGGCAGCGAGGTGTGTGGTCGGAGCTTGGCAGCGAAGTGCATGGTCGGAGTTTGGCAGCGAGGTGTGAGGCTGGGGTTTGGCAGCGAGGTGTGGCCAGAGCGAGACACCGAGGCATCGCCGGGGTGTTGGCCATCAGTCGCAAACGGTTGCCAGGAAACGAGCCTGGCAATGAGGTGTAAAATCAATTGAAGGTAATGCAATGGACAAAAGAAGCGGCGTCATCGCCGGCGGCAACTGGATTGTTGATTATTTGAAAATCATCGACGTCTACCCGGCTCAGGATTCCCTTGCGAATATTAAAAAAGAGTTCATGAACAACGGCGGTTCGCCGTACAATGTGCTCAAGGACCTCTCGCGACTGGGGGCGACCTTTCCGCTCAAGGCCGTCGGTCTGGTGGGCGACGACGACAACGGCGCCTGGATTAAAAAGGATTGCCAGCGGCACGGCATCGATGCAACCGCCCTGGTCGCCACCATAGAAGCGCCGACTTCCTATACGGATGTCATGTCCGTGGAATCCACGGGACGCCGTACTTTTTTCCATCAAAGAGGCGCCAACGCTTTTCTGGATGTGCGGCATTTTGATTTTCAGTCAAGTAAGGGAAAAATATTTCATCTCGGCTATTTACTTTTGCTGGATGCTCTCGATGAAATCCACGAGGGCGGTCTGACCGGCGCCGCCAGGGTTCTGCGGCAGGCGCGGCAAGCCGGGTTAAAGACAGCCGTCGACCTGGTGAGCGAGGACAGCGAGCGTTTCCAGCGCCTCGTTTTTCCGTCCCTGCCTTTTGTCGATTATCTTTTCCTCAATGAATTCGAGGCGGAAAAATGCACCGGCGTCGCCCTGAGCGGAGAACATCCGGACGCTGAAGCGCTGGAGCAGGCTGCTGCGGCGCTTTTTGCCAGGGGCGTCAGGGAGTGGGTCATCATTCACTTTCCCGGCGGCGTTTTTGCCAGGCAAAAGAGCGGCGTGGTTTTGCGGCAAAGCGCGTTGAAAATCCCCGACGAAAAAATCGCCAGCGCCGTCGGCGCCGGGGACGCCTTGCTGGCGGGGACCTTGTTCGGCATTCATGAGGAGTGGAATATGCAGGACTCGCTCAAGCTGGGCGTGTGCGCCGCCGCCGCTTCTCTTTTTGATGCGAGCTGCTCCGGCGGCGTGTTGCCTTGGCAGGAATGTTTGACCTTGCAAGAGTTGTACCCGTAAAGCGGTAAAAAAGGGGCTGTTGAAGCCTTTTCAAAACTGAAACCGCGGGGGCCGCCGAGGTTGATGAGAATAAAAACAATGTATGCTTTCCCTCTGTCATTGTAATTGTATACGCCATAATTATTTCAGCCACGTGTCAAACCAATCGAAAGCATCTTTTTGCATTTTCGCATCGAACTTGTGTGGCCCCGGGTAGAAACCCGCTTTGTAATATTCCGGCGCCCCGGCTTTTTCAAACACTTGCTGCAAAATGGCATCCGCTCTTTTCATCTCCGGCAGGGTGAACAAGCCATCCTGGTTATTGTTCAGGGTCAGGGTTGGCAGCGGCGCCCGAAGGCCGAGAATCTCGGGGAAATCCAGGTACTGCGGCAGCAGCGGTGTGTAGGTCATCCAGGTGTGCGTGTAGGCTTTGTTGAGCAGGAAATCGCTCCAGGTAGACATAAAACCGACGCACACGGCGCATTTAATCCGTTCATCCAGTCCGCCAAGATAGACCGTGCGCAGCCCACCGCCGGACAGTCCGGCGCAGCCCAGGCGTTCGGCGTCGACGTCGCCGAGGCGGCTCAAAATACTCAGCGCCAAGCGGTCTTCCGCCAGAAACACGCCCGGCCAGGTCGTGCCGGCGCAAAACAGCGATTTGGCCATGATGTGCTCATGCGCGGCCGCCCAGGAGTTGTAGGTCTTGATGTTTTCGATGTTTTCCGGAGCGTCGTCCGACATGCCCGTGGTTCTCGCCTGGCCCCAGGGGATTTTCAGCATGTCGGCAAAGCGCACGCGTCGACTGGCAAAGGTGAATGTGTCGTGCACCAGCACCACATAGCCGCGTTTGGCAATATCATTCGCCCAGGCCTTTCCGCTATAGTAGTTTTTTTGATGTTCGATCATCATGGGATGCATTTGTTCGGCTGTTCTGGTGATCTTGCGTCTGCCGAAATATTTGTTGCCGCCGTGATCGTGCAGACCCAGGATGCCGGGCAGCGGTCCTTGGGCGCCCGACGGCTTGAGCAGGATGGCCTTTGTTCGATGCCCGTAGGGCGCCTGCCAGCTCAGCTCCTCGATGTCCAGTCCGTCATACTGATACGCTTTCTCCACGGTCACTTTCGGCGCCTCGCCGATGTCCGGCGAAGCGATCAGCTCTATTGCTTTTGCCTTGGCCTCTTTGCGCCACGCTTCAATATCCGTCCATCGTTTTTTTCGAAAAGACAATTCGGGCGGGTCTTTTAACAAACTGTTTGCCCAGGGACCGTAATCTCCGATGATGCTTTTGGCCGTCGGCGTCGTTTCAGTTTGATTGGCCGTAAGCGCCGCCGGCGCCGGGAAAAAAGACAGCCCGGCCAGGGCGACGGATGCTTTTAAAAAAGTTCTTCTCGATGACTGTGTGCGGCTATGATCGCTTGCAGTTTTATTCGTCATTGATAACCTCCTCGATGGATAACGCCCATATTTATCATTATTGGTTTGTGCGCAGCTCCTGTCTGGTCAAGCCCTCATAATTTACACATAATCGCGTTCGGCTCAAAAAGATTTTTTAATAAACGATGACAATGTTTGCAAATTGAGCGTTTTTTATTTTCTTTTTGTGGCCATTTTAACGGAAAAGTATTATCTTTGCATTCCTGAACAGTTTTCATGAAAATGTGAGCGGAAAACAGAGGCGATTCGTCGCCGCAACAGAGGAGAGGTTTTATGAATTTTACGTATGTGGATGTCGGCATTGTGGTTGTCTACATTGTGTTGATTTTTTATTCGGGCACGCTGATGAAAAAATACATCACCGGAATCGGCGACTATCTGGTGGCGGACCGCACCATGGGCTTTCACCTGGGTCTGCTCTCCATGATGTGCACCGAGATCGGCATGATCACCTACATCTACTATGCCGAGCTGGGCTACAAGGCGGGCCTGGCCAGTTTGACCGTGGCTTTCCCACCGATGATCGTTTATCTTGTTCTCGGCCGCAGCGGCTTTATCATCAAGCCGTTGCTGGAAATGAAGATCATGACCATACCGGAATTTTTCTCCAGGAGATTCAGCAACGGCGTGCGTTTTTACGCCGGCATTTTAATGGCCGTTGGCGGCATCCTCAATTTCGGCGTCTTTCCCGGCGTCGAGGCCAAATTCATAAACACGGTGACCGGCATTCC
>JAJRST010000562.1 GCA_024278645.1 bacterium
ATCTTTGACATTTCACAAAAACCTTTCATTAACACAAGGAGTTGTATCATGAGAAAGCTTTTAGCCCTTTTATTCGTCGCAGCGATGGTTGCATTGGTCGGTTGCAGCAAGGAGACGCCCATGTCCAGCGAAACGCCGAGCATCAACGACGCCTCGGAGCCGATGGGGTGGCACAACGGCCCGCGGGGCGCCCTGACCGGCGTGTACAAGGTTGTCATTGAGAACCTGACGCCAAACAATGGCAACGGCGCCAGCCAGCCGTTTGCACCGCCGATTGTTGTGGCGCATAATCCGCACTTTCACCTGTTCCGCGACGGCAAGCCGGCCAGCTACGAATTGGGCCGCGTGGCCGAGGACGCCGATTCCGGCCCCATGTTGAGTTTGCTGGAGCGTTCGCCTTTTGTGCATGACTATGCCATGGGCGACGGCGTTGTCCTGCCGGGCGGATCGACGGAACTGATGATCGAGGCGCGAGTCGGCTTTCGGCAGCTTTCCCTGGTAGGGATGTTGGTCAACACCAATGACGGTTTTGTCGGCGCCGACAATATTCGTCTTCCCAAATTCGGTTCCGAAATGCACTACCTGTATGCCTACGACGCCGGCACCGAAAAGAATACAGAGTTAAAGGCGCACATTCCCGGACCCTGCTGTGGCAACCCCGGCGTGCGAGTACCGGAAAACAAACGCGTGCGAACGCATGACGGCATCCAGGGCGTCGGCGACCTCGATCCCGCCGTTTGGGGCTGGAGCGGTCCGGTCGCCAAGGTGACGATCACTCTCGTGCGCATCAATTCATAACCCCCTTCTTTGCTTGCAAGGATTACCGAATCGATCCCGGCCGGAGCGTCAAATCGGACGCCCCGGCCCGGGATCGCTTTAATTAAGAAGGGATAAACAGCGGCGTCTTTCCGGGATTGAATTCGCCTTTTTTTCTGTTAATGAGGGGAGAAATTATCACAACATGAGAATATTATGAAAAACGTACTCATTATCGAAGACGACGTCAACATCGCAGATCTGGTGGAAATCCACCTCAAAGACCTCGACTGCGCGCTCGAACGGGCGGAGGACGGCGAACCGGGGCTGCAAAAGGCCCTGTCTCAACCTTTTGACCTCATCATCCTCGACCTCATGCTGCCCGGACTCGACGGCCTGGAAGTGTGCAAACGAATCCGCAGCCAGGGCAATCACACGCCCATCCTTATGCTCACTTCGAAATCGGACGAGTTTGACAAGGTTCTCGGCCTTGAACTGGGCGCCGATGACTACCTTACCAAGCCATTCAGCATCCGCGAGCTCATCGCACGCATCAAGGCGCTTTTTCGCCGCGTCGAACTGGACGCCGCAGCGCACGCCGACGGCGTCGAATTAGTCCGCCACGGCGAGCTGGAAGTTAATTATGTAAAACGTCGTGTGCTTTTAAACGGCAAGGCTGTTGAATTAACGGCAAAAGAGTTTGATCTGCTCGCCCTGTTCGCGCAAAAGCCCGGCCGCGCCTTTACGCGTAACGAACTTCTTGACGCCGTGTGGGGCTACCAATTCGCCGGATACGAGCACACCGTCAACTCGCACATCAACCGCCTGCGCGCAAAAATAGAAAAGAACCCGGCAAACCCGGTTTTCATCCAAACCGTATGGGGCGTCGGCTACCGCTTTGTCGAAGCAGAGGATACGAACCCATGATTAAATTTTTTCAATCTTTTTACGGCAAGCTGTCCATCACCTTTTTGCTGCTCTTGCTGCTGCTCGGCCTGAGCCAGATATTTCTCACCATGGAATCGGCTGCGGATTATATTGGCGAGGTCGATCAGAAACTGAACCTCACGCTGGCTCGGGACATGGCCTCCGAGCTGGAGTCCGCTGCCGCGGACACGCTGGACCTGGACGAAATCGGACACCGGATTCATTACATGATGGTGTTCAACCCCAAGATCGAGATTTATGTGCTCGACGCCGATGGCAAAATACTCGCTTTTTTCGCCGAACCCGGCAAGGAGGTGAAAACAGACCGCGTTGAGCTGGCGCCCATACGAAAGTTTTTACAGGGGCCGGATGAACTGCCGATCCTCGGCGATGACCCGCGCGGCAGCGGCCGTAAAAAGCCCTTCTCGGCGGCGGCCATGTCCCTGGGCAAACTCGGCGCCGGTTATTTGTACATTGTCATCGGCGGCAAGGATTACGATTCCATCGCCGCCCTCTTGCGGGAAAATTATATCTTTGCCACCATTGTTCGCGGGCTGGCGCTCAGCGTGATAACTGCCGGCGTAGTAGGCTTGATCCTTTTCTTTTTCCTTACGCGGAGGATTCACTCCATGGCCCACGTGGTCAGCGAGTTCGAGCGGGGAGACTATCATCGCAGGGTCCGGACGGGGTCCAACGATGAAATCGGGCAACTGGCCCGCGCTTTCAACCGCATGGCGGACGCCATCGTCGCCAACATTGAAGCGCTGAAACAAACCGACGACCTGAGACGGGAATTGATCGCCAACGTCTCGCACGACCTGCGCACGCCGCTCGCCTCCATCCAGGGTTACGTGGAGACGATTTTAATGAAAGAAGATCGCTTGCACGCGCAAGAGCGGCAAAATTTTTTGCAAATTATCCTCAAAGACACGGAACGGCTGAGCCGCCTGGTGCACGAGCTGTTCGACCTTTCAAAACTGGAAGCCAACCAGGTGACGCCGGAAAAAGAATCCTTTTCCCTGTCGGAACTGGCGCAGGACGTGGTAATGAAATTTCAGGCAAAAGCAGTCAGTTTGGATGTCGCCCTCAAACCTTCCATCGACGAGGGGCTTCCCCTGGTCGACGGCGACATCGCCCTCATCGAACGCGCGTTGAGCAACTTGATTGACAATGCCCTGGACTATACCCCGGCCGGCGGTCAGGTCATCGTCGCCGTGGCTCACCGCAATGGCGGCCTTCGCGTTTCTGTTCGGGACACGGGCGTCGGCATCGCCGCCGAGGATATTGATCACATTTTTGACCGTTATTTTCGCGGTCGCAAAAAAAAATCGCGCAACTCCTCCAGCACCGGTCTTGGGCTGGCCATTGCACAAAAAATAATCAAATTGCACGAGAGCAAAATATTCGTGCACAGCAACGAGGGCGAGGGCAGCGTATTCTACTTTGATTTACAAACGTAAAGCCTGTCGTCTTTGCACCTCATGGGCGGCGCTTTTTTGATTTGAACAAAAAAATCCTTACCTTTTTCCAAGGCATCGCTAAGAGGCGTGTCTGCTGATTTTTTGAGGAAACAAGGACATTGGACAACCTGACCCCGGAACAACGCCGCTACACCATGTTTCAGGTAAAATCGAGCAATACCAAACCCGAGATGTTTGTGCGTTCGTTGCTGCATCGCCTGGGGTATCGCTTTCGCCTGCATAGGGACGATCTTCCCGGCAAACCGGATATTGTGCTGCCCAAATACAAAAGCGTCATTTTTGTGCACGGCTGCTTTTGGCACCGACATGAAAACTGCAAGCATGCCACCATGCCCAAGAGCAACGTCGAATATTGGGAGAAAAAGTTCGCGCGCAATGTCGCCAGGGATAAATGGGCCAAGGCGGAGCTGGAATTGCAGGGATGGCGGGTAGTGGTCGTCTGGGAGTGTGAACTCAGGGAGGTCGAATCGCTGGTCGATCGCCTGGAACGAACTTTAAGAGATGCCGTGAGCATGAGCGAACCTTTTGCCTACCGGAAAGTTGCCGAAACCATGGCGCCTTATGGATCAAAAAAATCGAAAAACGATGACGACTCGGAATCGAAAACACTCTCATAAAAAAACATTTCTCGAATTTTTCGCCGGCATCGGCCTCATGCGCCTCGGTCTCGAGGCCGCCGGTTGGCAGGCTGTTTTTGCCAACGATTTTTCGCCGGGAAAATATCGCATGTACAAGGACCGTTTCGCCGACGCCGCCGATCATTTTGTGCTGCAGGACATCCATGAACTTGAACCGCAACGCATCCCCCCTGCCGTATTGGCCACGGCCTCTTTTCCGTGCAACGATTTGTCCCTGGCCGGCGCCCGCCACGGCCTTGAGGGCAAAAGCTCTTCCGCTTTTTGGGGATTCATCAACGTGCTCAAACAAATGCGGCAAAACCGCCCGCCCCTGGTGCTGCTGGAAAATGTGTCCGGCTTTCTGACCTCGCACAAGGGAGACGACTTTTCACAGGCCTTAACGGCGCTCAACGAACTCGGCTACAGCGTCGACGCTTTTTTAATTGACGCGGCGCATTTTGTACCGCAAAGCAGGGTGCG
>JAJRST010000563.1 GCA_024278645.1 bacterium
CACAGCCACCTCACCAGCGACCAGGTGGAGTTTGGCGCCCCGTTCGAGGTCGGCGTCGCCATGGCGAAATCGATGGACCTGGATTTTTTCGCCGCCGCCGATCACTCGTACGACCTGGACGACCGCCCGGATAATTTTCTCGTCAACGATCCAAGCCTGCCAAAATGGAAGCTGTTGTGGGAACGGGTCGAGCGGCTGAACAAAGAGGCCGACGACTTTGTCATCATTCCCGGCGAAGAGCTTTCGGCGGGGAACTCGAAAAATCAGAATATCCACCATCTCATCTTCAACAACCGTGGTTTTTTCGAGGGCAAGGGCGACGGCGCCGAAAAATGGCTGCGTACGCGCCCGCACATTAAAAGCGCGGAGGCGTTGCCGTTGCTGGAAGAAAAGGCGTTGTCCTTCGCCGCGCACCCGCAAGTAAAGCCGCCGCTTTTGCAAAAGCTGCTGTTGCGCCGCGGCGTGTGGACGGAGCGGGACTATCGCGCACAAGGTCTGCACGGCGTGCAAATGTGGAACGGCGACAAGGAGCATTTTCTGCACTACGGCCTGCCGCGATGGGTCGAGTTGCTGCTCGCCGGCCGCAAGCTGACGCTCATCGCCGGCACGGACGCGCACGGCAATTTCAACCGCTTCCTGCAGATCGGGACGCCGCATTTCAGCATCCGCGAGGATCATCGGCAAATCTTTGGCGCCGCGGTCACCGGCGTCTATATTGAAAAGGAGTTTAACCTGGCGTCGCTCATGGAAGGGTTGAGAAAAGGACGAACCATTGTCACCGACGGCCCGTTTGCCGCGTTGCGTGTGCAACATGCCGACGGCGTGGCTCTCATCGGCGACAATTTCGGCGGTCGGCAGGGAACTCTTTTTGTTGATGTAAAATCATCGCCGAGTTACGGGGAGATAACAAAGTTGACGCTTGTGCTGGGGGATATATCCTTAAAAAAAGAAACCCAAAAGCGCGTGTCCGTGCCTTTGGGTTCTCTGGAATTTTCCGATACAATTTTTCTTGAAAACCTGCCCCAACCGGGATACATTCGGCTGGAGCTTGAAACGGAATCAGAAAAGAAATTTCACTGCTTCACCAATCCGGTCTACCTGGATTAGAACAACCGAATCTTGCGGATGAAGCGTTTCAAACTGCGACCGAACACTTCGGGTTCGATCTCGATGTGGCGGTCGTCGCCTTCGCCGACGCTCGTCGTCTTGATCGTATCCAGCGTCTTGAGATAGTCATGGATGATAAAGCGCTCGTAATTGCTCATGTGCGGCAACGCCACTTTTTCGCGCTTTTCAATGGCTTCCTCGGCCATCTTTTGCGCATAGCGTTTCAAATTGCCGACCGGGTAAACGCGCAACTCGTAATCTTCCTCTCCCAGCCGATAGGTTTTGGTGACAACTTCCGAATTGTTGTCAAATTGCCGGTGAATGAGTTTGCGCTCGTAGGCGTTTAACTCGGGAATGATGATCGGCTCGATGGAATCGGCCAACTCTTCCCTGATCTTGCGCACCAGGCTTTCGATTTTAGGATTTCGTTCATCCCTGTGACGGTGCCCGCCATTGCTTCTTCTGCCAGGTCTTCCACCCTGACGGCCTCCTGCGCGATCACGATGCGGTCGTCTGTCGCGCGGCCTGTCGTTTTTTTGTTCTTCCATAGTTGAATTCCTTCACCTTTATGTAAAAGTATTATCAAAGGCTGTTTAAAAGCTTGTCGTGAATGCCCCCAAAAGGACCGTTGCTGAATGCAATAATGATATCGTCCTTTTGTGCATGTTTGCTCAAATAGCGAACCATGTCGTCTATAGTCAAGTGCTCGCTTATTTTTCCTCTCTGTCGTAAATCATTTGCCAAGACGTCGCAGGAAAAAAGTTGTCCCGCCGGCGCTTTATCGGGACGATGCACCGGCGCCACCAGAATAGCATCGGCGGCGTCAAAAGCACGGGGAAATTCCTGCTGAAAAATATCGCGCCGGCTGGTGGCCGAACGCGGCTCGTACAACGCCCATATTCGTCGTTGCGGATGCTTCGCCCGAAAACCCTCCAGCGTCTCCCGGATCGCCGTGGGGTGATGGCCGAAATCGTCGTATATCTCTATACCGTTGACAACGCCTTTAAGTTCCAGTCGACGTTTGACGCCGGCAAACGAGCGCAACGCCCCGAGCACCGCCTCCTTGTCCAAGCTAAGATGATCGGCCACGGCAATGCACGCCAACGCATTGCGGACGTTGTGTTCCCCGGGAAACTTTATGCTGACCCGGCCCCAATGAGCATCGCCGTGAAAGACGTCGAATTGCGTCGCTTCTACGCTCGTCTTTACATCCGCCGCCCGCCAGTTCGCGCCTTTTGAAAAACCGAATGTAGTCGTGGAACAAAAAGCTTTTTTTGATATTTCGACGGCGTTTGCGTCATCCGCATTGACAGCCAGGAAACCGCTGCGCGGGATGAGATTCACAAAGCGTCGAAAGGCGACCTTGATGTCGTCGAGCGAAGCATAGATGTCCGCATGATCGAACTCGATGGCATTGATGACGCCGATATCCGGCATGTAGCGCAAAAACTTGGCGACCTTGTCAAAAAAGGCCGAATCGTATTCGTCGCCCTCGACGATAAAATCCTCGCCGTCGCCGAGCTGGTAGCCGCGGCCAAAATTTTCCGGGATGCCGCCGATCATAAAGCCCGGACGGCGACCGGCGCTGTCAAAAATCCACGACAGCATGGACGCCGTTGTGGTCTTGCCATGCGTTCCGGTGACGACAATGGAGCGCTTGCCGCGAATGACAAACTCGCGCAACGCATCCGGTAACGACATGTAGGGAATGTGTCGATCCAGCACCTCTTCCACTTCCACGTTGCCGCGAGAAATGACATTGCCGACAATCACCAGGTCGGGACGCGGTTCGAGATGCGCCGCATCAAAGCCCTCAAAGGCCGGGATTTTCTGCTCGGCAAGAAAATCACTCATCGGCGGATAGACGCCTTCGTCCGAGCCGTAGACGTCGTACCCTTTGGCCTTCATCATCGCCGCCAGCGACGCCATGGCCGTGCCGCAGATGGCGAGAAAATAGATGCGTTTTTTATCCAGCGTCAAATCCTCAAGTTACCGTTATTTTTCCGAGACAAAGGTCATCATTGCCGTATAAAATTTGCTCAACGGAAATCCGACGACATTATAAAAGCAGCCCTCGATGCGATCGGCGAAAACAGCGCTCTGATCCTGAATGCCGTAGGCGCCGGCCTTGTCCATCGGACTTTGCGTCGCCACATAGCGATCGATCTCCCAATCGGACAACTCGCGAAAATGCACGCGCGTCACTTCATAATCGCTCATGTAGCGGTCGCCCGGTCGCTGCAAAAGCGTAAAACCGGTGTATACCTGATGCCAGCGCCCGGAGAGGCGGCGAAGCATTGCCCGGGCTTCCTGTTCATCTCCGGGTTTGCCGAGGATTTTCTCATCGAGCACGACAATAGTATCCGCGCCGATGATCACGCCTTCTTCCACTCTGTCGGCGACGCCTTTCGCCTTTTGCATGGACAATATTTTTACGTGCCGCGCCGGGTCTTTTTCCGAAACATCATCTTCATTAAAATGGCTCGGCTTAATTTCAAAATCAAATCCCACCAGTTTTAAAAGCTGCGCCCGTCGCGGCGAGGCGGATGCCAGAATGAGCCGCTGCGCGAACATGTTCTCATGCCCGGCGCTCATGTCTTCAGCTTGTCCTCGCTGTCGAGCATAATCGTCACCGGGCCGTCGTTTATGATTTCGACGATCATGTGCGCGCCGAACTCGCCCGTCTGCACTTTCAGGCCGCTGTCGCCAAGCAGTTCGACGAACTTTTCATACAAAGGGATCGAGACCTCCGGCCGCGCCGCATCGCTGAAACCCGGCCGCCGGCCCCGACGCGTATCCGCGAACAGGGTGAACTGCGAAATCGCCAGCAGCTCCGCGCCGACATCCAGGGCGGAGAGGTTGAACTTGCCGTCCGAATCCTCGAATATCCTCAAGTTGACGATCTTGTTCGCCAGGTACTCGGCGGCGGCCTCGTTGTCGCCGGCCTTGACGCCGAGCAGGATCACCAGGCCCTTGCCGATTTCACCGATGACCTTTTCGTCGACGGTCACCGAACCTCTTTGAACTCTTTGTATGAGCGCTCGCATTATCCTCTATGACGCTTTGCAAACAATACTGTCAAATACCATATTTTTGAAAACAAGCAGTGGTGACCGGCATCCGATTTTTCAACTCCACCGTCCCGCATAAATGGCAATGAGACCGAGCACCATATCCGCCTTGAGCAGCGCGCTCAACAGACGAAAATTTGACTGGGTCGGTCGACGCCACAGGGAGACGATGGCAAACA
>JAJRST010000060.1 GCA_024278645.1 bacterium
ATCTTGTCGGCGGTTTGCGCCACAAAGGTCGCCGGCGTCAAATAGGCGCTGGAATAGGTCTCGACGGAATCCTCGAAATTGTGATACAGCGCGAGACGAAGCTCGTAGAGACCGGACTCCAGGCCGTAGGTTTGCCAGAGCGCCAGCGGGCCGTCGACGACGGGGTCTTGATGCCTGCCGTCGGTGGGCAGCCAGCCGTTGTCCTTGTCCCTGTGGCGGTATGCGACCTGGTAGCCCCTGAACTCCAGCGGCGATTCCGGCCCGACGATGGCGCGAGCCGTGCCCCTGACGCTGATGTCGCTGTTCGTATGGCCGTTAACGGGCGGCAGGTTCATCTCGAAAACGGAGGCGCCCAGATGCGCTTTCGGCTCGACCCGGCGCTGAATGTTGGCCAGCAGCATGATGGACTGCTCGCCGGCGTCGATATTCGTGCCGGAAAAAGACGATTCCACGCCGATGAAGACGCTGTTTTGCCGCGAGATAACTTGCGACCTGACCAGCGAGCCATAAACCACCATAAATGATTCGTTCATCACGCCGATGTAGCCGCCGCTGCCGTCGCATAAGGAATTCATGATTTCCACATGGGAACTGTCCATGGCCAGGGTTTCGCCAAAGATGCAATTGTCAATGGTTAATATCGCATTTTTCGCCGCGTAAAAGTTCCAGGTGTCCACGCTGCTGTTGACGAGGCGCAGATTTCGATCCGCGGCCGGGATCAGGTCATCCGCATGAGTCGAGCCGTTGGACAAGTTTTCCACGGCGAGCGAATCCGACGATTCGAAATATAATCCAACGACGCGAAAATGCGTGTCGCTGAATACGGCCGTCGAACCGGTGCGCGAAATCAGCCCCCACCAGACGTTTGTGCAGCTATCGATCCTGGCGCGATAGGAAATGCCGTCGGCTTTGACCGCGTCGCGGGGAAACTCCCGGTCGACGAGCAGCGAGTCCTCCGGCAACGACGCCTCGACGGCGGCGGAATCCGGCAACACATGCCAGAAGAGGACGAGGTCGGAATTGGTGAACGAGGTTTCGTTGTCGCCGAAACAGAGAAACTCGCCGGCGGTTTTCGTGCGATCCACGTTGATGGAGGCCTGATCAAAAGCGGCGGTGGTGATAAAGCCGTCGACAATCTCGCTGTTGCTGAGGGAATAAGCCGCGGAGCCGATCAAGCCCACGCTCCAGCCTTGAGCGCTGGAACGAAAAGTCACATGATCCAGCTCCAGCCGCCCATTATCCAGAACGAGCGCCTGGTGCTCATAGGCGTAGGTCTGAATGATGGACAGGCTGCTGTTCAAAAAGCTCGCCCTGGCGTGGCCGACAATAGTCATGTCGCCATTCAGCGAAAATTCCGTATCGCGGACAATGAGGCGGCCGTTGTTGACCAGGATAATATTGCCGTCATAACGAAACGGCTCGGTTATTTCGATAATTTGGTTCGGATCGCTCTGGCCGATGATCCATTCCGGCGTCTGCGCAGCAACCGCGGAGTTTAAAAGGCTCCGGTCCATTTTTGACTGCAAGCGGTGAATCTTCCGCAATTGGTTTTCGGTCAACACGCCGGCTTTTAGCGATATGGCAAGGAATAAAAAAAGCAGGGTTTTGATTTTCATTATATTTTCTCCCTTTTTCCGCAGCGTTGGAAATATTCAGCTCATCAAGGCTCTGTCATGTTTCCTTGGCGCCATCGTTTCGTTATATTGCTAATCTCCGGCGCAAGCCGGGAAGCTGTTCCTGCTTAACACGCACATCATTCTCGCTATTCCGCAGTCGGTTGAAAATTGATTACTGAAAATAAATTTCCTGTATTCACGCCTTTGCGAGTATATATTATTTGCATTTCATACTAAAATTCTTTTAATTATCAGGTGAATCGAGTTATTATTCACCATTGGCGTCGAATCCCGGCGTCAAGCCAAAAGGGCGAATATGGCAAAAAAGAACATTCTTGCGGTCGGCGTAAGGAATGGTTCTGTTTTTGAGGCTAGAGTTGAGACGAGCACCAGGAGTCGCAGCTCGTTCTTTATAATTTCTTCCGTGATTTTACCTCCCGGGCATTTACACGCTTTCAGGACAATGTGTTTGAACGCCGTTACCTGGGTCTGCGCACATTTGATCGACATCCTGAAGCAGCGCTCCTTTTCAAACGTTGGTCAAACGTTTTCACGCATTGCCAAATCAAATATCTTGTTTTATTTCATTTTGTGCGCCAAAGAGAGTTGGCATGGGGCTGTCTGTGATTCAAAACATCAAATCGTAACAGGGAGGATGGTCGACAATTCCCCCCGATTTCTCGAAATGCAACAAAACGGAAGGCAGAAATGGAAAAAGAAATGACATCAAAGGGTCGCATTTTAATTGTTGACGATGAACCGGCAATCGTCGCCTTGTTGAACGATATATTGACGGCGTATGAGTACACGCCCATCGGCGTTGGAGATTCGCTGCAGGCGTTGGAGATGTTCAGGGAAGATTATGCATCGCTGGACCTTGTGCTCACCGATCTGACAATGCCGAATCTTCCGGGCCTGAAATTGGTGCAAGAGCTGCATAAAATTGATCCGACGACGCCGATTATCGTTCTCACCGGATACACGGAATCGCTTTCAAAGCAGGAGCAAAAGGAACATTTCATTGCCGGCGTTTTAAATAAACCGATGATGGCCGGCGAACTGATAGAGGCCATAGACAAAGCGCTTAAAGAGCACGCCCCGGCTTGATCCCGGGGCGTCGCTGCGAGGTTGCGTATGCTCCGGTCCTTGATTGTTCTGTCCCGAATTATTTTGTCTTTTAACAAGCCGCTATTTCTTGCCGTGTCTGCACATCAGCGATCGTGGCGACAGCAAACCGACGCGTCGACGTCAGATTTTCATATAGCGTTCCGTGGTTCTCAATGATTTTCGGATTCCTCGTTCGATTCTTCGGATACTTCCTCTCCCGCCAGCGATTTGCTCCATTGTTTAATAATTTGTTTATCCGCGTCGGACAGACTCGCGTCTTTATGGAGCAGGGTGTAGCCTTTCAGCGGCATTTCACCTTTTGCAATTTCCTCCCAAATCTCCTCCAGCTTTTTTGCCTTTTTCTTTGCGTCGTAGCTTTGCCATTGTGAAAAATTGAGCTCCTCGCGCCCTTCCCGGACGTGGTTGGCCACCAGCCAGGATATCGGCGCTACACGGCTGTACCACGGCCAGATCGTTTCGTTGGAATGGCAATCGTAGCAGGCGCGCTGCAAAATGGTTTTTACCTCCGGATTGATTTGCAGCTCTTCGGCGACCGGAGGATTTGCGTGATCCACGCGGATGAACTGGAGAATAACGAAAATAAGGATGATGATGGCTGCTATTTTAGTCTTCATGATCTCTCCTTTTCAAAATGTAACTATTCAGGTTTTATTTTTTGACGGGATAAACAGGATTCACAGGATTATATTTATCTTGATCATCTTTCCGATGAATTTGCCGGAAGATATTTTACCATTCGCTTTAACTTTTTTCTCTAAAATTGATAATCAAACCTACATCCTTACGGGTGACGGTCAAATCGTTCATTAATTGTAATTCATGGGTAGCGACAACTCGACGAA
>JAJRST010000061.1 GCA_024278645.1 bacterium
GACCCCGGCATGTTTTCAAGCCGCGCGGCTTTTCAGGTGCACATTCGTAATGATGCCGGGAAAAAAACAAGCGTCGGCAATTTTAACAGGTTTCGCAAATATGTGATGCGCTACGACATCGATCGCGTCCTTGCCGATCAGAGCGACCAATGTATTATTTTGGTCATCAGGATGACCAAGATTGGATTTGAAGGGCCGGATATTCGATATATGGTCGAGACTTTACCCCGGAATGACGGATAGAAAAGATGGAACATCAGCAAACGCGACAGCTTGGCCAGGACTCCATCGGCAAGCTGCTTTTAAAGTTTTCAATTCCGGCGACGATCGGCACATTTGTAAATTCTTTATATAATGTTGTGGATCGCATTTTCATTGGACAGGGCGTAGGACCGGACGGCCTGGCCGCGGCCATGGTCGCTTTTCCGATCATGATGATGGTCATGGCCGTCGGCATGCTCATCGGCTTTGGCTCCAATGCGCTCATTTCCATTAAACTCGGCGAGAAGGACAAAAAAGGCGCCGAGCGTATTCTGGGGCAGGCCTTTTTTCTGTTCATTGCTTTTGCCATTGTTTTCACGGTGGTCGGGCTCTTGCTTCTCACGCCGCTGTTAAAACTGTTCGGCGCCAGCCATCAAGTGCTGCCTTTTGCCAGGGATTATACGGCCATCATTTTGCTCGGCGTTCTGTTTCATGTGATCTCTTTTGGCGCCAATAACTTTATTCGCGGCGAAGGCAACCCGCGCGTGGCCATGATTACCATGATCATCGGCGCCGGCGTGAACATCATTTTGGATCCTGTTTTCATCTTTGGCCTGCACATGGGCATGAAAGGCGCCGCCCTGGCGACGATCATTGCACAAGGCTTGGCCGCTTTGTGGGTGCTTCATTATTACCGCAGCGGCGTAAGCGTGCTCAAGGTGCAGCGGCGGTTTTTGAGAATAGATTGGAGTCTGGCGAGGCAGGTCATGGTCATCGGCTCGCCGCCGTTCGTGATGAACATCGCCAATGTCGTCATTCTGGCTTTTGTCAACAACGCGCTAAAGTTGTATGGCGGCGATATCGCCATAGCCGTTATGGGCGTCATCTTTACCATTTATACCATCAATTTTATGCCGATCATTGGCGTAAGCCAGGGGGCGCAGCCCATTCTTGGCTACAACTATGGCGCTCAAAATTACCGGCGCGTCAAGGAAACGCTGATGATGGCGATTAAAATCGTCACTCTCTTTGGCCTGGTCGCCACCTTGCTGGTCATGCTCTTTCCGCAACACACTTTTGCCCCCTTTAGTCGCGGCGACTCTGAACTCATTCCGCTGGGCAAACACGCCATTCGCATCATCATGACCATGTTCCCCTTTGTCTGCTTTATGGTGATAACCAGCAATTACTTTCAGGCGACGACGCGGCCGCAAATTTCGCTTTTCCTTTCGCTTTTGCGACAGGTTTTTGTGCTCATTCCCTGCGTTCTCATTTTACCCCGGTTTTTCGGCCTCGATGGTATATGGTATGCCTATCCCTTTTCCGCCGGCATTGCCTTTTTAACGACAATGTTCTTTTTTCTGCGTGAAATTATCAAACTCGACGGCCAGATCAGGGTCGACGCATCCATAACTCAAGTCATAGTGAAGTGAAAGGTCATTTTATGAGCAAAATTATCGGGCTTGGTATTGTCTCAATATTCATTCTTTTAACCGTGCTGTGCAGCGTCAACAACCGCAACGATTCATACGACGGCAAGGAGATCGTCTTGCGGCTGGAACCGGGGCCGGACAACCCCCGCAACAGCGAAGGCGATTTTATTCAACTCAAAAATGGCGACATACTTTTCATCTATACCCATTTTACCGAAGGCGCCGGAGACCATGCCGGCGCTTACCTGGCCGGTCGGATTTCTTCGGACGACGGAAAAACATGGACAAGCGAAGACATGACCATTCTGCCCAACGAGGGCGACATGAATGTAATGTCTGTCTCGCTGCTGCGTCTGACCGACGGCCGAATTGCGCTTTTTTACTTGCGAAAAAACTCGGAGGCGGACTGCATTCCATACATGCGAACTTCAACGGACGAAGCGAAAACCTGGAGCGAGCCGATAAAGTGCATCGACGATCCGGGCTACTTTGTCATGAATAACGACCGGGTGGTGCAGTTGCGCAGCGGCAGAATTCTCTTGCCGGTTTCGCTGCATGATTTTTCCGGGCCGTCGCCAGGCGTGGGACGAGTGATGTGCTATTATTCGGACGATGGGGGATCGACCTGGGCAAAGAGCGCCGAGGCGCCGAATCCCGATCACATCGTGTTGCAGGAGCCGGGCGTCGTCGAACTGAAAAACGGCGACTTGATGATGTTCATCAGAACCGACGCCAACGTGCAGTATTTCTCTTTCTCAAAAGATGGTGGAGAGCATTGGACCCAGGTTGAACCGGGCAACATTCGCTCGCCGCTTTCGCCGGCCTCCATCGAGCGCATACCCGCCACCGGCGACCTGCTGCTTGTTTGGAATAACAATACCCAAAAAGGGCGGGACGGGGGCAAGCGCACGCCGTTCAATGCGGCCATCTCCACAGATGAGGGCAAAACATGGGAAAAGATGAAAACGCTGGAGAGCAATCCGGACGGGTGGTATTGCTATACGGCCATCGAGTTCGTCGGCGACCATGTACTTCTCGGGCATTGCGCCGGCGACAGGAAAAAAAACAACGGCCTGGCGACGACACAGATCACTCGACTCTCCAATGAATGGCTTTACCGGGAGGCGACCCCGGCGCCGTTTGTACGCTCCGATAAAAACGGCGTGCTGCAACTGGCCTGCCCCATCCCGGAGGCGAAAATTTATTACACTCTTGACGGCAGGGCGCCCGACGAATCCGCGCCGGTCTACCGCGAACCGATTAAACTGCAAAAGCCTGCGTTATTGCGTATGCAGGCCCGGCAAACAGGTCTGCCTCCGAGTAAGATGATTTCGCAAAACGTCGGCCTCGACATTTTTCAGGAGGCGCAAGCGATTCACTCGCCGCTAAAAACGGGGCTGCGGTACCAATACTTTGAGGGACTGATCGGCAAAACAGCGGATATAAATTCTCTTTCCCTTGTCGACGCCGGCGTGATGCCGCGCATATCGATCGAACCCTTTCAAAAAGCGCAGGAATTTGCCTGCATCTTTTCCGGTTTCATAAAAATACCGCAGGACGGCGTGTACACTTTCTACCTGCTTTCCAATGACGGCAGCGTGCTGTATTTGAACGATGAAAAGTTCATCGATAACGACGGCGGTCATGGCGATCTGGAAGTATCGCGCGCCGTTTCATTGCGCTCAGGGATGCACAAAATAGAAATTAAATATTTTCAGATGGGCGGCGGCAAGTCGCTGGCCTTTTTCTGGAGCGGTCCCGATTTTGTAAAGAGTGCAATCCCGGAAACGCTTTTGTTTCACAGCGAATAGAATAAATAGTCATTGACACGGATAAATTCAGGAGAAAAGCCAGTGAAAAACATGAAAATCATGAAACTCATCCAATTACTTTTACTATTTTCGGCGACGCTTACCTTGGGCCAGCAGAAAAAAATCGCCATCGGCCCTTATGTACAGAACATGTCCTACGGAAGCGTGAC
>JAJRST010000564.1 GCA_024278645.1 bacterium
CGAATCAAAAACGGTCTCCACGCCGTCCGCCGTCGTAATTCTGATGCGAAAATGCAACGAGTCCTGCGCATTGGCGTCGGCGGGAACGTTCCATTCGAATTCCGGCGAGGCATTGGTCGTATAAGCGCCGTCCGCCGGTGCTATCAATGTGGGCGGCTGCGGCGCGGTAAAGTCGCCGACATTATTGTAGAGGATGGTGATGGCGCCCGAGGTGTCCGCCACGATAAAATCCAGGGCGACGTCGCCGTTGACGTCGGCTGTCGTAAAATTGCCTGGCTGCGGCGGGATGGGAAAATCAATGTTCTGCCCGAAATCGCCGTTGTCGTTCAACATGATGCGAAAAAAACCCTGGTTGCTGCCGGTGACCGCCAGATCAAAATCGCCGTCCCCGTCCACATCCGCGTAATCCATCCAGTTAGGATTTTGCACGGTGGGGTAAACCCTCGGCGAAGAACTGAAAACAGGAACGGGCAACGTCAAAGCGTCGGAGGAGGTCGTGTCGACCCAGTCATAGATGAGAATCTCGCCATTACTGAAATCGGCCAGCACGATGTCGGGGTTGAGATCGCCGGTAAAATCGAGACTTTTGCCGTTTTCCAGATCGCGGGTCAGCATGGAAAGCTTTTCCCCCGAATCGCTGAAACTGCCGTCGCCGTCGTTCAAATACATATTCACCGTGGCGATGCTGCTGGTATGGCCAATGCCGACGTCGATAAAACCGGTGAGGTTGAGATCGCGGTCAAAAATGCTTTCGGCGTTTCGGGATTTGTCAAACGAGGGGGGCACGCCAGCACTGCTGCTGAAATGTCCGCTTCCGTCGTTGAAATAAACATACGCCGCATCCCTTGTGGATTTGTTCTTGAGCTGCACAACGATATCGAGCCAGCCGTCGCCGTTGACGTCGTTGATGATCGCCGAGCGCGGCTCCGCGCTGCCGGCGACGGCGCCGCCGACCGTAAAAGTCTCTTCAAGAGAAAGCGAGCCGTCCGGGGCGAGATGGCAGATGCTGATGCGCGGCGGGATGGAAAACTTTATCTTGCCGCGGTGCAGCATGAGAAAGTCGGGATAGCCGTCGCGGTTCAAGTCCGCGGCGTACAAAGGACGCACGCGATCCGGCAGGGTGATGGAATCGCCGAACACCAGTTCGCCGTCGCGAAGGTAGGCGAGACGCAGGATATCGTCATAACCATTGCTTCCGGTAAAAGCCAGATCGACCAGACCATCGCCATCCAGGTCGGCGCTGGTTATGGAAGTCAATCGAAGGTTGGATGCATATTGCGCGGCGACAAAATCCTGTCGGCCGTCCCCGGGGGCGATGTCGAATTCCCAGATGTAACCGTTTTGCAGCAGCGGCGAGGCGTTAGCCGGCTGCTTGACAAGAATCGCCGTGATGCGATCGCCGGTGATAAACGGCGCATCCGGCGTGAAGGTCAGCACCAGGCTGTCAACGCTCAACGAGACATTGCCGGACACAGCGCCCGCGCGTTCGCCATAGACGACAAAGGCGCCGGCGTCAAATTCACCGCTCGCCGGTTGATTAAAGGTGATGCTGACGGAGGTCGTGGCGGACGCATCCGCCTGGTTCGGCCGGGGATCAAGCGCGACAATGCTCAACGAGTCCGCGCCTTGCGCTTGCAGCAGCGACCCGGAGGCGAAAACAAAAGTTGTGAGAGCGCTGATGTAAAAATGTAGCAAATAAGAGCGCATACATCCTTTCAATTATTCAAACCGGTCAATTGCTTTTTGAAACATATTCCCAAATCAATCATAAACCTTGCATTGGATACGCGTTTTTTCATTCGGCCGAATAAAAATCACAGTATCCGCCGGCGACAGTTTGTAGTCCTGTCTAAAAATACGCAACCTGTGCCATCCTGCGGGGAGCTTTGTTTTGAACGGCGTCGCGTGCTGTTCCGAATCGTCGTTGATGCGAACAAAAACATAACCGTACTGAATCGGGTTTTGCAGCACAACCGACGCCTCGCCAAATCCCACCTGCCCGGCGGGGATGCTCAGCGTCGCCGGCGCGTCCTCGCCAATGGTTACGTTCGTACTCCAGGAAAAGTTGCTTTTTGTGTCAATAAAAGTAATGCGATGCACGCCGTCGGTCATCTCCACACGACAAGGCAAATTCTTTGCCGCATTTCCGTTAATGCGGATTTTATCCGCAAAAGACACATCGGTAAAATTTATGGTTCGCGTTTTCGCTTTGGGCGTCAACTTGGCATTCAGAGCGTTTACAGGTTGCGGGATCAAACGGATTCTTTTCTCCCAGGGTTCAAAGCCTTCGGCCATGATTATGACGACATAATCTTCGCCCGGAGCAAGCTCTTCCAAATTAAAAGGTTGCACCCGCCCCACGACGCCGACGTTTTTACCGTTTATACTCACCTGCGCCGTGCCCGGCAAGTCATCATTGTCAAGCGTGATGCGAAGGGTCGTGGAGACTACGTCGGTGGCAGGGACGCTTGTCGCTTCGGATATTGTTTGATCCTGGCTATTCTGCACCCGGCCATATAGAGAGTCCGATTCCTCCTCAATTCTCTCAGGGGACAGGAATAAACTGTCGCGCGGTGAGACGGTTTCCGATGTCAACACAGTCGTCATATCATTGCCTTCACCGGGTGCGTTGGCGATAAAGTCATTATAAACCTGCTGTAAATGGCGTTCATCCCGCTAGGAAAGATGCGAAACGATAAACATGCCGGCCACCAGGATAAAAAAGACAATGGCAATAATGGAAGAATAGGCGACTCTTTTTCTGCTGCCGACAAGACTGCCGGAGAAAACATTGGCGTCGGCGACGGCGCCGCGCAGACGCTGCTTCACGGTCGGTTTGAATTCGACGGCTGCGTCATCGGCCCGGATGGGTTCATCTTCCCTCAGATCAAGCCGATCCAAAACAGTGCTGTAACCGATTCTTTGCCGGCCCTCCGGGGCGATGAGCAGCATGGCGACATCCGAGGTGCGCTCGGATAATTTCGGATTCAACTTGTTCGGCGCCGCAACGTAGGAGAGTTTTTCCTGTTTTGATTTTTCAATATCGATTTTTTTAAACGGCGACGTTCCCGACAACAATTCATAATAAAGGCAGCCCAATGCGTAGGAATCAATGGTCATTGGCGTGCCGGTTGGATCGAGATTTTCCGGCGGAATACTTTTGATAAAACCGATGGCCGCGTCATGCTTTTTGCGATACAGCTCGTCGAAAATACGGTGCGCGCCAAAGCCAAGCACCTTTACTTCATCGTTGAATTTGCACCAAAAGATAAAGTCCGTGCTCAACCACCCGTGTCGAATGCCGCGAATCTCGGCATATTGCAAGGCCCTGGCCGTTTGGGTGACGACTTTTGTCGCCCGTCTCTCCACAAAGGGAACCTCGGCGTCAAGAAGGGTGCGCAGAGATTGTCCGGTAAACGCCTCGTAAACGAGGATGAGGCGTCCGTCGCTTTCCTCAAAAGTCAGCGGCGACAGAATATTCGGATGCTGCAGATTCGGCGTCAGGTTTACCATAGCTTCAAAGGCGCTGACGATCTTTTCATCGCCGGCAAACTCGTCGTCCAGAACCTGCAGCCAATGGCGCTGGTCGGTATGAGTACGCACCCCTTCATAAAGGTGAAACCAGGGGCCTTTGCCCAGCGACGTCAGATTCTTAAAGCCGTGTATTTTTATGGATTCTGTCATTTAAATTGTTTTGCCCGAAATGGTTTTGCCATTAAATTTTTTATCCCGAATCATTTAGTCTTTTGACGGGCGCCATTTTAATATAAGCAAATCCCATTGAACTTGCAATAAACAGAAAAACGAGCGCCTCATCGAATGCGTCGAATGCCGTTGCCGCTCAGAACAAACTGCACGGCGCCATTGTCGGCGGTCTGAAGGATGTCCACGCTGTCCGCCCTAAAAGCCTGCAAAAGAGAATCCGACGGCAAGCCGAAACGGTTGTATCGCGCCACGGAAACCACGCCGATTTTTGGCGCAACCTTTTGGCGAAATTCCCGGGAGCTGGCCGTGGGACTGCCGTGATGGCCAAGCTTCAAAACATCAGATTGCAGCAGCTTTCCAAAGCGGAGCATGGCCGCCTCGGAGGGCGCTTCCGCATCGCCGGTGAACAGCAGCGAACCACTTTGATAAATGCACTTTATGACGACGGAGGCATTGTTCAAATCCGCCGGATTCGCTGCTACGGACTTTAGAAATTCTTGCGTCGGGTGCAACACTAAAATGAGGACGTCCGGGTCCAGGAGCAAGGTGTCGCCGGCGGCGACGAACCGCCGGCGCACCCCGTGCACATCGGCCAGACTGTCGATCCTGGCGCTGATCTCGGAAGGATATGGACAGCCGGATTGCACCAGGCGTCCGATTTTGAATTTTTGCAAAATGGACGGCGCGCCGCCGATGTGATCGGCATGGGCGTGCGTCAACAACAGGCAGTCGATGCGGCGTATACCTTGGCGCTGCAAAAAGGGTGCGATGACGCGTTTGCCGTAATCGACATGGTCGGTGCAATCGCCGGCGTCGATGAGCATGGTTTTGCCGTTGGCGAATTGCAGCAACGCCGAATCGCCCTGGCCGACGTCGAAAAAGGTGACGCGCAGCGCGGCGGCGTCGCCATCATTATCAACCCAGACGACTATGGCGCCCAAAATCAGCATGGCAAAGATGACAACCTTGCGCGCGCGTTGCTCCCGCCACAGCAGAAACAAAAACATGGCGAGCAGGTAAAAGGCAATGAGAACAAAGGACGGTCGCGACATGGACAGATAAGCAAATGGCACATTGGCGGCGGCCTGCACGATGACGATGAGGATGGTCAGCAAAAGCCAGACGGTATTGGCGAAAACAACGCCGAGCGAAAAACTGACGGCCGCCGTCAGCACGGCGACCAGGGCCAGGCCGACGATGAGGCCGACCAGGGGTACGACTATCAAATTGGCGAGCAAGGAAACGAGCGGCAGGCGGCCAAAATAGTAGATAGTGAGCGGCAGCGTGGCCAA
>JAJRST010000565.1 GCA_024278645.1 bacterium
CTGCCGTTTTACCAGCCGGATGTGCATATCACCATCGTCGACCCGCTGCGCCCCGGACACGAAACGGGCTATTTCCCCGGCGAGGCGAACCTGCGCATGGCCGATTATGTGATCATCAACAAGCAAGTCTCCGCATCGATTGAAGACATCCAATACGTTCGCGAAAACGTTCGAACGTTGAATCCGTCGGCGGGCATCATCGACGCGGCGTCGCCGATACGGGTGGACGATCCCGAGGTGATACAGGGCAAGCGCGTACTCGTCGTCGAGGACGGCCCCACGTTGACGCACGGCGAAATGCAGTTCGGCGCCGGCATTGTGGCGGCGGATCGTTTCGGCGCCGCCGACCTTGTCGATCCCCGGCCTTTCCTCAAGGGATCGCTCGTCGATACGTTTGAGAAATACCCGGACATCGGCGTGCTGCTGCCGGCCATGGGATATGGCGAGCAGCAGATGAAGGACCTGGAGGATACGATTAACAGCAGCGATTGCGACGCCGTGGTCATCGGAACGCCGATCGACCTGCGTCGGGTGATAAATATAAACAAACCTTCGACGCGTGTGTATTACGACCTTCAGGAAATCGGCTCGCCGACGCTTGAAGACGCTCTCAAGGACATTTAGACCGGCGGCGTCCGAAGAACGTTCTTCGGACGCCTTTTTTAAAATATGTCGAGGAGAACAGTTATGTCGAATTATGCAAACGGTCCCATCGCCGTCGTCGCCCTTGGCGGCAATGCCATCACACGCGAGTTTGAAGAAGGCAACATTTACCAGCAATTTGCCAATACGCGTCGCGCTCTCGTCGGCGTGGCCGAACTCGTCGAGCGCGGCTACCGAATCGCCATTACGCATGGCAATGGGCCGCAGGTGGGCAATGCGCTCATTCGCGTGGAAGAGACGCGGCATCTGGTTCCGCCCATTCCTCTTGGCGTGCTGGTCGCCGATCTTGAAGGCGGCATGGGCTACATGATCGAGCAGACGATGCTCAACAAACTGGCGACCCGCGGCGTCGACCGCGCCGTGGTCACGCTGCTGGCTCAGGTTATCGTGGACAAGAACGATCCCTCGATTTTGAACCCGACAAAGTTTGTCGGCCCTTTTTACAAGGAAGAGGATGTAAAGCGTTTGAAAAACGAGCGTGGCTATACGATCAAGGAGGACCCGGGCCGCGGCTTTCTACGCGTTGTGCCTTCGCCGCAGCCGCTGAAAGTAGTCGAGGCGGAGACCATTAAGCAGCTTGTGCACCAGGGCGTTGTTGTGATCACCGTGGGCGGCGGCGGCATTCCCGTGTACATTGACAAAGACAACCAGTTGGAGGGCGTCGACGCGGTCATCGACAAGGACAAAGCGTCGGCGGTTCTGGCCAGGGAGATCGGCGCGGCGGAACTTTTCATCCTCACCGCTGTTGACAAGGTTGCATTGAATTATAAAAAGCCGGATCAAAAGGACCTCGATATTTTATATGTGAGCGAGGCGAAAAAGTACCTGGCGCAGGGTCAGTTTCCGGCCGGCAGCATGGGCCCCAAGATTGAAGCGGCCGTCAACTTTTTGCAGGGCGGGGGCAAGCGCGTGGTTATTTGCTCGGTCGAGCGCATCCACGACGCGGTGGAAGGCAAGGCCGGAACGGAAATATTGCCGGACGGCAAGTTGTAAAAAAATGCAAAGTGCGGAATAACTCTACCGCTAAAGTCATTGCAGTTCTATGAAAACAGAACAAAAGATTAAAATCATTAACTCGAAAAGGAAAAACAGATGGAACGAACACTCGCGATTATGAAGCCGGACTGCGTACAGAAGAAGCTCGTGGGAAAAGTTGTGGATAAAATATTGGAGAACGACTTTAATATTCTTGGCATGAAAATGATACGTCTGACAAAGACGCAAGCGGAAGCTTTTTATGATGTGCACCAGGGAAAGCCGTTTTTTGTCGAGCTTGTGGATTTTATGACCGAGGGGCCGGTCGTCGTGGCTGCGCTTGAAAAAGAAAACGCCATCGCCGATTGGCGCACGCTGATGGGGGCGACCAATCCGGCGGAGGCCGACGAAGGAACGATTCGCAAGCTGTATGCGGATAATGTCGGACGCAATATCGCTCATGGTTCGGACGCCGCCGACACGGCAAAACGCGAAATAGCCTTCTTTTTCAGTGAAAGTGAGCTGCTGTAATATGTTGTTTTAAAAGGGTTAATGCGTCGTGAACGATGTTCAGAATATGGCGATTTTTATCTTGACTATTAACCCATTAATTGCTACATTTTGTACTGATTTTGGAGATCAAAGCTGTGCTTAAGCTTAACATAGCGGCGATAAAAGAAGGCCAATCCGTCGATAGAACGGATGTCGAACCTTTCGATGTTGGCCTTGCAGAGAATAAAGAATTCAACGGAACAATTCATATCACGCATCGCCTCAACAAAGTCGGTCATGAAGTATTCATAAAGACCTTGATACAAACGACTTTGGATCTCGAATGCGATGTCTGTCTTGAACCTTATGCGCTGGACGTTGAGGAAAAAGTCAGTATTTTGTTGACCGGTGATCCTGATCTTGTCGAGCGCGAAGAAGATGATGTCTATCTCGTTTCCGAGTCTGCCGCCGAGGTGGATATAACGGAATCGATAAGACAGTCGCTGCTATTGACAATCCCTTTTAAAAAGGTCTGCAAGTCAGATTGCCTGGGGCTGTGTCCGGAGTGCGGCGCAAACCTGAATGACGGCCCATGTGCATGTAAGCGCAATCATAACGATCCACGATGGGAAGCGTTGAAAAATATTAAATTTGACTAGTTGTTAACCAAATATTTTCAATAGAGGAAACTATGGCATTACCAAAAAGAAGACACTCTCGTTCTCGCCAGGCAAAAAGAAGGGCGAATTGGAAAGCGGCCACGCCGACGATTGTAGAATGCTCGAATTGCCGCCAGCCCAAGCTGCCGCATCGCGCGTGCCCAAGCTGCGGCTATTATAAAGGTCGTTCGATATTTATTCCAAGAGAGTCCTGATTTGCCCGCCTGCTTATCTACAATGTTGTTGCGTTATGCGACAAATGTTCCTTCTTCTGAACGAATTCGGAGTCAAAGTTGATAAAGATAGCATTAGACGCCATGGGGGGGGATCATGCCCCGCATAATGCGGTCCTCGGCGGCATCGAGGCCGCTCGTGCATCGAAAGGTCGTTTTGAAGTCGTACTTGTCGGAGATCAGCACGCGGTTGAAAAAGAGATGCACAAACGGTTTAAAACGCAAAATCTTCCCATTTCCATTGTTCATGCATCGCAGACCGTTGATATGCACGAGCAACCTTCCGTGGCGCTCAAGCAAAAGCCCGATTCCTCCATTGCCGTGGCCACGCGATTGCATGCCGCCGGCGAGGTCGACGCCGTGGTCAGCGCCGGCAACACCGGGGCGGTCATGGCGCACGCTTTGTTCGGCTTGAAACGCATCAAAGGCATCCGTCGGCCGGCCATCGGATCGTTGATGCCGACGCAAGACGGCGGCACGACGCTGCTGCTTGACGTCGGCGCCAATGTCGACAGCCGCCCCGAAGACCTCGTGCAATTCGGCCTTATGGGCAGCATCTATATCTCTCGTCTCTTCGGCGTAGAGCAGCCGCGCGTCGGCTTGCTGAATGTCGGCCATGAGGAAGGCAAGGGCAACGAAGTGGTCAACAAAGCATACAAGCTTTTTCAGAATTGTATGTGCAACTTTGTCGGCAATGTAGAGGGCGGCGACATTTTAAAAGGAACGTGCGACGTTGTAGTCTGCGACGGCTTTGTCGGCAATATTGTTTTAAAGTCGGCGGAAAGTTTGCACGGCTTGTTTCGGTATAACATGCGCAGGCTTGTCAAAAAATATCTGTTTTCGCAAATAGGCGCCGCATTGATGAAGCCGACGTTTGACGGCATTCGAAAGATATTCGATTACCAGGAGTATGGCGGCGCACCGCTGCTTGGCGTCCAGGGATGCTGCATCATTGCTCACGGCAAATCGACGCCGCGTGCAATAAAAAATGCAATTCTCGCGGCTCACAAGTTTGTTACCGAGGATGTAAATCAACAGATACAAGAAGCGACGGCGGCGACAGAAGCAGCAAATTCTTAACGGGTTTTCAAGACAGATTTCTGAGAATGGAAAGACAAAGTGAGTAAGCCGAAATCAAAGATTGTTGGAACCGGCAGAGCGATTCCAGAAAAAGTATTGACAAATTTTGACCTTGAGAAAATGGTGGACACCACGGACGAGTGGATCAGAACTCGGACCGGCATAGAGACGCGCTACATAGCAGCCGAAGGGCAATATACATCCGACCTTGGATCGCAAGCGGCGCTTGATGCGCTGCGCGATGCCGATGTTTCTCCCGAAGATGTGGACGCGATCATTTTTGCCACCATAACCGGCGACGTCGGTTTCCCGGCGACGGCCATTTTTGTGCAAAAAAACATAGGCGCTGTAAATGCGACGGCGTTCGACATCCAGGCCGCCTGTTCCGGCTTTATTTTTGCCCTGGATATGGCCGACGCGCTCATCTCGACGAAACGGGCAAAAACAGTGTTGATCATTGGCGGCGAGACGCTCTCCAGAATCACTGACTATAAGGATCGCAACACCTGTGTTTTGTTTGGCGACGGCGCCGGCGCTGCTGTTTTGCAGGCCACGGATGATGAACACGGCATCCTTGCCACCTTTACCAAAACAGACGGGCGGTTGCATGATTTGCTCAAGATGGAGGGCCTGGGCACCAAAAATCCACCGACGCCTGAAAACTGGGAAAAGGGCTACCAGTATATTGAAATGGCGGGACGCGATGTGTTCAAGCACGCCGTCACCTGCATGGGCGACGCCGCAGAGCGTATTCTTGATCAGGCCGGTTTGCAATATAGCGATGTCGATATGCTCATTCCCCATCAAGCCAATATCCGTATTATGGACGCCACGGCGCGGCGGATCAAGCTGCCGTCGGAAAAAGTGTATGTGAATGTCTCAAAATACGGCAATACATCCGCCGCTTCAATCCCCATCGCCTTGGATGAAGTTCGAAAAAACGGACAATTAAAAGA
>JAJRST010000566.1 GCA_024278645.1 bacterium
AACGGAGACAGCCGTCAATTCTCTTGTCCCGGAGGTGGATGAAAATTTGTGCACCCTGTGCGGCGCATGCGCAGATGTCTGCGAATATCACGCCATCGGCGTATTCGGTACGAGCATCATGGTTTTCCCGGAACTGTGCCACTCCTGCGGCGCGTGCGTGTTGGCCTGCCCGGAAAAGGCTATCGCCGAGGTCGAGTACCGTATTGGCACGCTTCGCCGGGGATGGGCGGGCGACTCGATCGAGTTTGTTGACGGCCAGCTTAAAATAGGCGAGGCAAAAGCGCCGCCGGTGATTCGCGAAGTGAAAAAGCATCTCAACCGGGAAAAAATGACGTTTATTGACGCGCCGCCGGGAAATTCATGTCCCGTGGTCGAAGCCATGAAGGCGTCCGATTTTATCCTTCTGGTGACCGAACCAACGCCCTTTGGCTTTCACGATTTACGCATGACCTTTGATGTCGTGCGTGAAATGGATATCCCGTTCGGATTGGTCATTAATAAAGCAGAGTTGGGGAATCGGGATGTGTATGACTTTTGCGAAACGCACAACATTCCTGTTCTTTTGGAAATCCCCTTTCGTCGAGATTTGGCGAAAACGTATGCATCGGGTCAGACCTGGGTCGAGCTGTTTACGGATATCAGAGAAGATTTCTCAAGGCTGCTGCAGTCGTTGATGGAAAGGGGGCGGAGCGAATGAAAGAACTTGTGGTTATTAGTGGAAAAGGCGGCACCGGCAAAACGAGCATCACCGGCGCTTTGACGACCTTGATGCCCAATACGATGCTGGCCGATTGCGATGTGGATGCGCCGGATTTGCATCTTTTATTGCAGCCGCACATCCAAAAAAAGACGCCTTTCTCCGGCGGCAAAGTCGCCCGCATCGATAAAAGCAAATGCACCGAGTGCGGCATCTGCAGGGAGGTGTGTCGGTTTGACGCCATTACGCCCGATTATGTGGTCGAAGAAATTTCCTGCGAAGGCTGCGGCGTTTGCGTGTGGAATTGTCCGGAAAATGCCATCGCTTTTGAGGAGCGGGACAGCGGCGAATGGTATGTATCGACAACGCGTTTTGGCGACATGGTGCATGCTCGCCTGCATCCCGGCGAAGAGAATTCCGGCAAGCTTGTGACCCAGATGCGCCAGGCGGCGCGTGAGCTGGGCAAAGAAAAAGGCGCCGATTATATGCTCGTCGACGGCCCTCCGGGCGTCGGCTGTCCGGTCATCTCTTCCATCGGCGGCGCCGACTTGTTGCTCATTGTCACCGAGCCGACGCGTTCCGCCATACATGATATGCAGCGGGCTTTGCAGCTTGCGCAACATTTCAAAGTGAGGGCGTCGATCTGCATCAATAAATACGATCTGAACGAGGAGATGACACGAGAAATTGAAAAATACTGTCAAGCCAACGATTTGCCCGTTTTGGGGACAATCGCTTTTAATAAAGAATTTGTCGCCTCGCAGATCAAGGGCAAGGCTGTGCTGGAATTGGACATTCCTGAACTAAAATCGGCTTTTCAGTTGTTGTTTGAGAACATTCGAGATATGATTTCGAAAAATTAATCTTAAAATAACGAAACAGGAAGGTGTAACGTGAGCTCATTTCAAACACATCCGAGTGTGGATCAAGCGATGGAAGATGTACAAATCGCCAAAACGCTGAAACGCATTAAACATAAAATTCTGGTTTTTTCCGGCAAGGGCGGCGTCGGCAAAAGCACGACCGCGGCAAACCTGGCGATGACGTTGGCGCTCTCCGGCCAACAGGTCGGCTTGCTGGATATTGATTTTCATGGGCCGAGCATTCCAAAATTGATGGGCATGGCCGGACGTCGTCCCGACATGGATGGCGAGATGATCAAACCCATCCCGTTTGTCGAAAATTTAAAGGTGATGTCCCTGGGCCTGCTTTTGAGCGGCGGCGATGATGCGGTCGTCTGGCGGGGACCGCTGAAAAACAGCGCCATCAAGCAGCTCATCAAAGACGTCGCCTGGGGCGATCTGGATTACCTGATCGTCGATTCGCCGCCGGGAACCGGCGACGAGCCATTGTCGTTGGTGCAGATCATGAAGGACCTGACCGGCGCCATTATCGTCACACAGCCGCAGCAACTCTCCGTCGATGACGTGCGGCGTTCCGTATCCTTTTGCGAAAAGATGAATTTGCCCGTCCTCGGCATCGTCGAGAACATGAGCGGCTTTATCTGCCCCAATTGCGGCGAACGGGTTGAGATTTTCAAGAGCGGCGGCGGCGAGGAGCTGGCAAAACAGAAAAACATCCCGTTTCTCGGCAAGGTGCCCATCGATCCGAGCATCGTCGAATCCAGCGACGCCGGCAAGCCGTTCGTTTATTACAACAGCGATTCCCCGGCGGCGAAAGTGTTCGAGGAGATGGCGGGCCGTCTCATGCGGCAGTTGGAGGCCAATGAGTCAAAAACCGATGATGATGCGGAAACGGAAGAAAAACACAATGGCGCGATTCAACGCTTCGCCATGCCGCTGGCGAACGGTATGGTGTCGGCGCATTTCGGCCATGCCGAGAAATTCATATTCATCGATTATGACGTGGACAACAATGTCGCCGTTAAAACGGAAGAAAAGACGCCGCCGCCGCACGAACACGGCGTCATCCCCAACTGGATCGCCGAAGAAAAGACGGACGTCCTGCTCACCGGCGGCATCGGTCCGGCGGCGCAGCAACTTCTTGAACAAAAGGGCGTCAAGGTGGTTGCCGGCGCTCCGCACGGCAAACCGCTTTATGTCGTCTCAAAATATGTCAAAGGCGAGCTGGAAGAAAGCGATAATACGTGCGATCATTAATTTCTCAATATTCAAGGTCCCGGCGTCGCAAAACCTGCCGGGGCCTTTTTATTATTCATGATTTTAACTGAGGCGCGGCGACTGCGGATCGGTATAAAAATGATGTAAACGGCATGAGCGAAAAGCATATCGAAAAATTCACCGAAATCATTCTGGACAGCATCACCGATGGCGTGTTCACCGTGGACCGGAACTGGCAGATCACTTCTTTCAATAAAGCCGCCGAGGAGATAACCGGCATTCACCGCCAGGAGGCGATCGGGCGGCGATGCAGCGATGTGTTCCGAGCCAGCGTGTGCGAATCCGGCTGCGTGCTGCGGCAGACGATGAACAGCGGCAAGCCCGTTTTGTGCAGAACGCTGTACATCGTCAACGCCGACGGCGAAAAGGTGACGCTCAGCGTGTCCACGGCGCTGCTCAAGGATAACGGCGGCGCCGTCATCGGCGGCGTTGAGACTTTTCGAGACCTGCGTATGGTCGAAACCCTGCGTAAAACGCTCACCCGTCAGTATTCTTTTTCCGATATCATAAGCAAAAATGCCGAGATGCAAAAACTGTTTCACATTCTGCCGCAGATTGCACAGAGCGACAGCACGGTGCTCATCCAGGGCGAGAGCGGCACGGGCAAGGAGTTGTTCGCGCGGGTGATTCACCAGCTTTCGCCGCGCAGCAATAAGAGAATGGTGGCCGTCAATTACAGCGCCTTGCCGGACACTCTTCTGGAATCGGAGCTGTTCGGCTATAAAGCCGGCGCCTTTACGGACGCTCGCAAAGATAAAAAGGGCCGCTTCGCCCAGGCCGAGGGCGGTACGTTGTTTCTGGATGAAATCGGCGACATCTCGCCGGCGCTGCAGGCCAAGCTGCTGCGCGTGCTGCAGGAAAGAGAGTATGAACCTCTTGGCGCCACCGAGACCATTAAAGCCGACGTGCGTATTGTCGCCGCCACAAACAAGG
>JAJRST010000062.1 GCA_024278645.1 bacterium
ACCCGGGCGGCGGCGCTGCTCTCTTCATAACCGGGTACCGAAGCGGTGATGCTGTAATCCCCGGCCGGCACGGCGGTCAATTGGTAAGCGCCCGTCTCGTCGGTGACTTGCGTGACAACGACGTCGCCATCCTCGGCGACAACCAGGGCGCCTTCAACAGGCTGGCCGTCGTCACCGACGACAAGGCCGGCGATCATATAAGCGCCCTGTTCCCGCGGCGACAAACCAAAGTCGATATCCTCGAGAATGACATCCTGGCCGATGCGCAGCGGCGTCGCATTTCTCAAGCGTCGCGTATCGTCAAAATACTCGCCGCGATAGCCGTCCGCATAGCAGATAGCAATGTACAAACCGGGCTTGAGACCGAGCAGTTCGAACGTACCGTCCGGGCCGGTTACGGCGCGTTTTGGCTTGGCCCAGGTCAGCGGCATCACCGCCACAACGGCGCCTTCAATCGGCAGACCCGTGGAGTCATCCAACACAATGCCTCTCAGCCCCGTGGGCGACACCTCTTTTGGCGTCAGGATAAAGTTGATGTCCGGCGTGACCGTGGCCGCTTCCACCGCCACTGTGTCGGCTTGGCCGCGGGTTTCCGCGTTCAAGTAAAACTGCTTTTTGTAGCCTTTTGCCACGGCGGCGACGATATACGAACCGGTCGGCAAGCCGCTCAGCTCGTACAGTCCGTTCTCATCCGCGCGGGTCTTTTTGGCAAACTTGCCGCCAACTTTTTTCGCCGCGATGATGGCGCCGGGAACGGCGTTGTTGGTCTCGTTTTCGGCGACCACACCGGTAATCGAGCCGGCGACAGTGAGCGTAAAGTTGATATCCGTCACCTGCACGCCGTTAGCCACCTCGACTATGGTCGCGTTCTTGACCGAATCGGCTTCCTGCCAGAATTCCACGAGATAATCCTCCGCATGAGCGGCGACGACATATTTGCCTTGCGGCAGGCCGCCGAACCGGTAGTCGCCGTTTTCATCCGTCAACGTCGAGAAATGACGACGGTGGCCGCGGAATTCGGCAAAAGCCTTGACGTTGGCCCCGGCCAATGCTTCGCCCGTCTCCTGATCGACCACGCGACCCGAAATCGTGCCGCGAGGCGCCAATTGAAAATTGACCACCGTGTGTTCATCCTCGACGATCTCCACCGGATCGGCCTCGGCCGGCGTGGCAGCGTCTTCAAACCATTCTTCCACATAGTCTCTGGCGGTGGCCATGACGATGTAGGTCCCCGGCGGCAATTGCATGGCGTATTCGCCGTCTTCATTGGTCACGGCTTTGCGCGCATGTCGGCTGGCATCGACGCTCACGCTGTTTCTGTGTTTCGCGATAACCACAGCCCGGGCAATCGGATTGCCGTCTTCGTCCGTATCGATGCCCTTTAATGCAGCCTTGAGCGCCAGTGAAAAATCGATGTTCGGCGTATCGTCCGGCGCTGTCACCGACACAAAAGTAGCGTCCTTTTCGCGAGCCGCATCATCGTAAAATTCGTGCGCGTATCCGGCGGCGTCGGCGACAACGATATAAGCGCCGGAAGAGAGGCCGTCAACCGCATAAGCGCCGTTTTCATCTGTTAAGGTGTGGAACTTGTGCTTTGGATTCAACGGTTTGTAGGCGACCACATGAACGCCCTTGAGCGCCTCGCCCGTGCTGTCCGCGACAATCATGCCCGAAATCGAACCGCCGGGGGCGAGTGTAAAATTGATGTCCGTCGCCTCTTCATCGACGCCGACCCGCACCGGCATCGCCGCCAGCGGATATTCCGCCTCCTCATAATATTCCGGCACAAATCCTTTAGCGACGGCGCGCACCAGGTAGGCGCCCGGGATCAGTCTTTCCAGCGTATAAGCGCCGGCCGAGTCCGTGCGCGTCTCGCGGAAAAGTCCTGGCTCGCCGATGATCGTGGCGGAGACGCGCGCATTTGCCAAAGCGGCGCCGTTTTCATCGGTGACAATGCCGGATATTTTTGCCGTGGGTTTTGGGCTGACAATGACTCGCGTCTCGCCTTTGTAGATTTGGTTGTCGATCTCGACCAAAGCGATCACCTGCCCGCGGCCCACTTTATGACCGGCCTCGAACAGGCCACTTTTATTGATTTTTCCCAGCACTCCGGGTTCAATCATCCAGCGCACGCCCTTGACGCGCAAGGAAACGCCTTTTCTGCTTTTGGCGATCGCCTTGAACTGCACTTTCTTGCCGGGTTCAACAAAAGGATTCTCCGGTTGGATGATTATCTTTATCCCCGGCTCCGGCGGCGCCCCGACTTTGACGTGCGCCGTGCCGGCATACCGTTGGCCGCCGATGATTGTCGTTGCGACAACCTCGCCTTTTCCCGGTTCTCTGCCGGCGATGAAATATCCATCATCCGTGATCTCGCCCAAATCCTCGGGTATGACTTTCCATGTATAACTATCCACGCCGACAGGCACTTTATTGTTGTTGAAAGCCTGGGCTTCAAACTTCATTCCGGCGCCCGGCTCGACAATAGCTTCCTGCGGACGCACAACGATATAATAGGCGTTCGCCGCGGAGGCGAAAACCATGCCGGCCAGCATGGTAAGCATAAAAAATACAGACTTTTGTTTCATGATCAAAACTCCTCTTTATGTTTGCTTTTTTTGGCAAAATCATCTATCTTTTATGGCCCTGTGGTGATGTTTCTCAAAAGTTTGCCGCTATTGAGTTCGATGCATTATCACAGGGTTTTCATGTTTTGTCGTCGCTCATAGGCGCCTCCTTTCGTTTTACGGTTTGTCCAGTTTCAGAATTTCCCGACCGAGCCGGATGAATCCCAACGCCGCGTCGGCATGACCGGAATTAATGGCTGCCCGTGCACGGGCGGCCGCGCGATCCGCCGCAACCACAAGCGACACATTCCTTTCCTGCTGACGCGCCCGGTCAATCTCATTTGTTAGTCTTTGCAGTTCCTGCTTTGTCGCCTCCAGTGTTTTA
>JAJRST010000567.1 GCA_024278645.1 bacterium
GACATGCCCATGCGCATATTGGGCAAGACGGGCTTGCAGGTCTCGCTGCTGTCGTTTGGCGGCGGCTCACGTTTTCTGAGAAACAAGGACGGCGAGTGGGAGCCGATGCTGGAACGGGCCGTGGCGCTGGGGATTAACCTTTTTGATACGCATTCGAATTATCTCAAAAAGGGCACGCTCGGCAGCGAAGATAGATTCGGTCGAATTCTGCCAAAGTATCGCAAACAGGTGCTGATCCAGACCAAAGTCGATTCCAGAACGGAGGGCGGCGCTTACAAAGAGGTCGAACAAAGCCTGAAGCGTCTGAACAGCGATTATATCGACATTTTGATGATTCATGCGATCAAAGCGGACGACAGCGTGGCCGGCATTGAACAGGGCGTGTACAAGGCGCTGACCCGTCTGAAGGAGCAGGGCGTTGTAAAACATATCGGCTTTTCCGATATGAACAGCGCGGAGCGGGGAAAAGAGTTGATCGAAAAGCTGGACTTTGACGTCGTTCTCATCCCCATAAATCCGACGACGTTTGGCGGCTTTAAGGAAACAATGCTGCCGCCAAGCCGAGCCCGTAACGTTGGAACGATTGCCATGAAGCTCTTTCGAAATGTCTTTGACAAGGGCGGCGTAACGGCAAAGGAATTGGTCGAGTACGCCGTCTCGCCGCAAGGCGTCGCCTCGGCGCTGGTTTCACATCACGGCATGGACAAGCTAATAGAAAACGTCCGACTGGTCAAGGAAATCGCCGCACAAAAAAGGACGTCGATTGATATAGACACGCTGGAAAAACGGTTGGCGCACCTGGCGAATGCGCACGTTCTGGAATGGGCGAGGCCGGATTATTGTGACGGCGCAATGGCTTGACGACAACCATTCGACCGGCAAGGGACATGGATGAAAATTTCACTGTCCTGGACAATGTTGTCGAAGTAATGATAAGGCTTTAATGATGACTCATTCGAGAAGGAATTTTTTAAAGACCATCGGGGCCGCCGGTCTGGCGCTTCACGCCGGCGGCTCTTTTTCAGCCTGTTCGAAAAAAACGCCTCCCAATATTTTATGGCTCATTGCCGAGGATGTGACCACGGATTTTGGCTGCTACGGGGAGCCGCTTGTGCGCACGCCAAACATAGATCGGCTCGCCGGTCAGGGCGCTCGCTATACAAATGCTTTTACAACATCGCCCGTTTGCTCTCCCTCCCGCTCGGCTTTTATGACCGGCATGTACCAGACCTCTATTGGCGCTCACAATCACCGCAGCCATCGCCGGGACGGATACAAGCTGCCAAAGGACGTCCATGTGATCACCGAGTATTTTCGCCGGGCCGGATATTTCACCGCCAACGTCGTCACGGCGGCGACGGGCGTAAAAGGTTCAAATAAAACCGACTGGAACTTTACGGTCGAAAACCCCTTTGACGGCACGGATTGGAATCAACGTGAACCGGGGCAGCCGTTCTTTGCGCAGGTCAACTTTAAACAGGCGCACCGGGTCTTTATAAAGGCCGGGGAAAACCCGGTTGACCCGGCAAATGTGAAACTTCCACCCTATTATCCGAATCATCCCGTCGCCCGCGAGGATTGGGCGCGTTACCTGGATACCATCGGAGCTCTTGATCGGAATGTTGGCGCTGTTCTGAGACGGCTTGAAGAAGAAGATCTGGCGGAAAACACTATCGTGTTTTTCTTTGCCGATCATGGACGCGCCATGGTGCGGGCCAAGCAGTGGTTGTACGACCCCGGCATTCACATCCCCCTCATCATCCGCTGGCCCGGCGTCATCGAACCGGGAGCGGTGAACGACGAGTTGATCAGCGCCATAGATATTGCCGCGACGTCGCTCAAGCTTGCCGGCGTGACGCCGCCGTCAAACATGCAGGGACGGGCGTTTCTGAGCGCCAAAGTCCGGCCGAGGGATTACATCATCGCCGCCCGCGACCGTTGCGATGAAACCGTGGACCGCATCCGCTGTGTGCGCAGCAAACGGTTCAAGTATATTCGCAACTATTATCCCGAGCGGCCCTGGTCGCAACTGAATCGCTACAAGGAGACCGAATACCCGGTGCTGCGGCTTATGCGCAGACTGTATGCCGCGGGGAAATTGTCGCCCGCCCAGGCGCTGTTCATGGCGCCCAACAGGCCTGCGGAAGAGCTGTACGATTTACGCAACGATCCCCATGAGATAAAAAATCTTGCCAAAGAGCCGGAATACGCGGAAACCATGAAGGATTTGCGTCATATACTGAATTCCTGGATTCAGGACACCGGGGATCAGGGCGCAATCGCCGAAGACTCTTCGGTTATTGAATATTATGAAAATCTGATGAAGCAACGCTATGACCAACGGTTGCGACAAATTTATGCCGACGAAGGGATGATTTTCAATGATTAAACCGGGCGTCGCAAAAAAGAGGCGTCCGTTCAGATAACCCGCAAAACACGAGAATGATAAAGGAACCCGGAGGTATGCAAATGATAAATAATCGGATAAAACACGACGTGCTCAAAATGATATTTCTGCTTTTTTTGGCGACGCCGCTTGCTTTTGCCGGCGCAAACGACGACGACATCCGGCCAAGTAAAAGCCACCCGCAATACTGGCAGTACAAGGGTCGGGAGATTCTGTTGCTCGGCGGCTCCAACGATGACAATATCTTTCAAAGCGCGGACCTGGAGGAGCAACTGGACCTGTTGCAAGCGGCGGGCGGCAATTATATCCGCAACACCATGTCCGCTCGCGACAGCGGCAATGTGTGGCCGTTCCAATTGCGGGAGGATGGCAAGTTCAATCTGAACAAATGGAACGATGAATACTGGCGCCGCTTTGCCAACTTTTTGCGGCAAACCGCCGAGCGCGACATCATCGTGCAGATCGAATTGTGGGCGACGTTCGACTATTATCGCGACAACTGGGCGCGCAACCCGTTCAATCCCAAAAATAACGTCAATTACAACACGCAAAGAAGCAAGCTGCCGGAGGTCGTGGATACGCATCCCATTTTCACGGACAATAACTTTTTTCGCAGCGTGCCTTCGAAATTGAACATCACGCCGGTTTTGTGGCAGCAACAAAGATTCATCGACAAGATTCTCTCCTATTCCCTGCAATACGACCATGTGCTGTATTGCATGGACAATGAGACCTCGGTGAGCTCCGAATGGGGAAAGTTCTGGGCCAGGTATGTGCAAAAGAAGGCCAAGCTGCTCGGCAGAACGGCGCAGACGACGGAGATGTGGGACGCCTGGGAGTTGTCC
>JAJRST010000568.1 GCA_024278645.1 bacterium
CTCCACTAACCGAGCTTGTCAGAATATCTATTTGTCTATTTCTGTCTTGCAAGTAATAGCGGGTCTTGTTGCTTCCGCCCATATCATATCTTTTTCTCCTGATAATTTCATCTCTGTCGAGACGGCTCAAAAAATTATTCAGCATAATTTTGCCGCCGGGGATCAAATAATCCACCATGACATTAAAACCAAACCTCTTTCTGATATCCAATGAATGCTCAAAGGTGACGGCATCGGTTGTAATGGGGGCATAGATTTCGTCGTCTCGTTTTTCCCTGACCACAGAATAGTCGGCGTTCCATTGATCCGACCCCCTGTTGGCTCTTTCCATGTTTCCGCTAATGAGGAGGCCCAATCTTTCATTCATAAAGCGGTTGCTGAGAACAAACCTCCCTTTATAATTCCTGAAATCATCTCTTTGATTATTATAGCCAACCTGAAGCCTGGCATTGAATGTAAATCCCCCACGGGGCGCCGTCGCTAATTGAAAATCAACCGTTCCGCCGAGGGCGTCGGCGTCTTTGTCCGGGGTGAGCGCCTTGGTAACTTCGATTCCAGCGAGCATCTCCGGTGCAATCAGGCTCAAGTCGACGCTTCTGTCATTTAAATCCGTGGCCGGTATTCTGTCGCCGGCAATGGTAATGGCGTTATAGGTTGGGGACAAACCGCGAATGACCACTTTATTGCCTTACCCGCCGCTTCTTTTAATCGAGATGCCGGGCAGCCTGCCGACCGATTCGGCTGCATTGGCGTTCGGCAGCTCCATTATTTTATCGGAAGACACGACATTGGTGATGGTATTGGAAGAGAGCTGCCTGTTAATGGCAGCCGCCTGTCCCAGGGCTTGCGCGGTGACCACTATCGTTTCACCTTCAACCAACCCCAAAACAAGTTCGATGTTGACGGTCGTCGTTTTACCGGCTCTAACCTGAACCTCTTTTTCCCATTGTTCATAGCCGATATAGGTAACACGAATGGTAAAAGTCCCCGGAGGAACAGAAGGTATCCAGTATTCCCCCTCCAGGTTTGTAGAAGCGCCTATCGCCGTTCAGACCAATTGAATATTGGCGCCTGGCAACGGTTCGCCGGTTTCTTTGTCAGTCACTCTTCCGACAATTTTGCCGCGGGTTTGAGAAAATGTCAGGCTGCTGCAAAAGAAAGCAAAAAACAGGGACAAAAGGAAAATCCTGTTCCGGTTTGATAGATGCATGTGGATTCCTCTGGTTATTATCGCTGTCACGGTTAGAATGTCCTGGCGCTTTGCGATGGTTGAACAAGAATTAAATCATTCAATCCAAAACCGTTGGTGTAAGAAACAGTATGGGCGTGTTGATAAAAATATCATTCACAAGCCAAAGCACAAGTTTTTTACCGTTAATTAACCGTTTATTAACTTTTCCCGGGGGGTTCGAAATGCTTGTGGCGGCGTCGCAACTTAAACGGCACGCCGACCTGCAAAGACAGCGGCAGCATCGGATGTTAACTTTTCTGTTGTATTTTAATGTGATACTATTACCTTATATTGCTATGTCTCTTTTTCAAGCAAAATTCGTTTCTTTCTCTCATAAAACATAATCGTTCTGCAATGATCAATGAACAGGATAAAAAAGCGGCTGTGGCCAGGATTTTGAGCAGCCATGAATTCAAGGATGCTTCCACTTATCAGGATTTGTTGTCATTTTTATACGAGACGACAAAATCGGGCGAGCCGCCAAAAGAGATCACCATCGCCAAGGAAGTGTTCGGGTGGAAGGAATTCGATGCGGAGCGGGATGCGAAAATTCGGGTCTATGTTTACAACTTGCGTAAAAAGCTTGACAGCTATTACCTGAATGAAGGCAAAAACGACAAGATAAAACTATCCATCCCCAAGGGACATTATTTAATAACCTTTGAACTGAACAAGCCTCTCCCGGTAAAATCGATCCACAGGCGGCTTGTTTGGATAAATGTTATACTTGTGATCGTTCTTATAACGGCAAATTTGATGACCTGGTTGGCGCATACAAGTTTGGAGCAGGGAGATATTAAACCCTTTACACAAAGCCTGGTATGGAATGATCTGCTGCAAAGCGAAATGCCGACGCTTGTCGTTTTCGGAGACTATTTTTTGTACCAGGATACGACAAGTCAATATAAATATTTTGTCAGAAACCCGAGAGTGAATTCACCGCAAGATTTCGAGGAGTTTGTGAAAGGCGAGCCGGAAAACAAGCGCGTTTTCAGGCTCACAAATTTAACGCTTTTGGGCAAATATACGGTATGGTGCTTTAATGATATAATTCGCCCGCTTTTGCGAGCGGATGTCAATGTAGAATTGAGGCTTGCTTCCAATTTGCAATGGCAGGATTTTCAAAAAAACAATATTCTGTTTATCGGCTCGTTTAAAACGCTTCGGATTTTAAAGAATTATCTGGCAAATGTCAACTTTAGCTACCAGGTTTACCCCAATACGTTGTACTATCATGATCTTGATGCCGATACCACATACGCGTATCACGGGCCAAAGAGAGAAGAATCCGGATTTGTCCGGGATTATGCCATCGTGACCAAGTTGCCCGGGCCCAACAAAAACACCATCCTCACTTTTTCTTCCACTCACGACATTGGGCACATGTCGGTTGTCGAATCATTCACCAACCCCGAATATTTGAGTCAATTTGAAAAGGAATATCTGGCAGGCAAGCAGCCCGTGCGCTATTTTGTCGCCGTATTCGAAGTGCAGGGGTTCGAGAGAACCGGATTTTTCCCAAAACTATTGCATTTTGCCGAAATCAGCCCGGATTATGACTTTCAACTTCCGTAAAGCCTGTCGCAGAAACGGGCGTCCCCCCTTGCTGAAATGATTGTCTTTAGCGTTTTTCAATAACCGGATTTTCACCTCGGGCGCTCTGCGTGGCAACGTGATATAGATGGGTCCCACCTCAAAGGTGGGACCCATCTTTTACGCCCCATACTTTTGCCGTTTCACCAGGTGCGCCCGTTTTGTGCGGTCGCGCTCCATCTTGGCCAGGCGGATGTTCTTCGGCGTCACTTCAACCACTTCATCGTCGGAAATAAACTCGATGGACTGATCCAGAGACAACATGCGCGGCGGCCGCAGCGTCACCGTCGCCTCGGAGGTGGAGCTGCGCATGTTGGTGAGCTTTTTCTCTTTGGTGATATTCACATCCAGGTCGCCGTTTCTGTTGCGTTCGCCGATGATCATGCCTTCGTACACCGGCGTGCCCGGCTCCAGAAACAGTTCGCCGCGGTCGACCATGGCCAGGCTGGCATAATTGGTCACCTTGCCGGCGCGGTCGGCGACCAGGGCGCCGGTGGTGCGATGCGGAATGACGCCGAACCAGGGTTCGTAGCCGGCATAGATCGAGTTCATGATGCCCGCGCCTTTGGTGTCCGTGAGAAAGTGGCTGCGAAAGCCGATGAGGCCGCGCGCCGGGGTGTGAAATTCCATGTTCACGCGGCCGTGCCCGTGGTTGGAGAGATGGGTCATGCGCCCCTTGCGCGAGGACAGCTTTTCCGTGACCACGCCGACATATTCCTCCGGCACGTCGATGAAAACCTGCTCCACCGGTTCGCACTTTTTACCGTCGATCTCCTTGACGATGACCTTGGGTTTGGAGACCATGAATTCATAGCCCTCCCGCCGCATGGTCTCGATGAGCACGGCCATTTGCAGCTCGCCACGGCCGCACACCTCGATGGCGTCGGCTCGGTCGGTGGGTTTGACTTCGATGGCCACGTTGCCGAGCGTCTCTTTTTCCAAACGGTCGCGCAAATGACGCGAGGTGAGAAACTTGCCATCCAGGCCGGAAAGCGGGCTGGAGTTGACGTAAAAAATCATCGACACCGTCGGCTCGTCCACGGTGATGCGCGGCAGCGGCTTGGGATTTTCCAGCGATGAAATAGTGTCGCCGATCTTGACGTTGTCCACCCCGGCCAAGGCGACGATATCGCCGGCATACACAGCGTCGGCCTGCTTTCTGCCCAGGTCCTGAAACGTGTACAGGGCGGAGAATTTGACGCCGGGTATAATCTTGTCCTTGCTGCACAGGCTGTAGCTTTTGCTCATGGCCAGCACGCCCTGCATCAAACGGCCGACGGCGATTTGCCCGACATAAGAGTCGTAATCCAGGTTGGTGACCAAAAATTGCGGCGTCGCCTCGTCGTCGGCTTGCGGCCCGGGGATGTAATCGAGAATAGTTTCGAACAGGGGGCGTAAATTTGTCGAGTCATCGTCCGGCTTTATATGCGCCACGCCGGCTTTGGCGTTGGTGTACAGAATCGGAAATTCGATTTGCTCTTCCGAAGCGTCGAGGTCGATGAATAAATCATAAACCATATTGATGACCTCGTCGATTCGTTGATCCGGACGATCGATCTTGTTGATCACCAGAATGATGGGCAGCTTTTGCGCCAACGCCTTTTTGACGACAAAGCGCGTTTGCGGCAGCGGCCCCTCGCTGGCATCCACCAGCAGCAGCGCGCCGTCCACCAGGTTCAGGCTGCGTTCCACTTCACCGCCGAAATCAGCGTGCCCGGGCGTGTCGACGATGTTGATCTTGACGCCGCCATAGGACACGGCCGTATTTTTGGCCATGATGGTGATGCCGCGTTCACGCTCCAGGTCCATGGAATCCATGACGCGATCTTCCACATGCTGGTGTTTGTGAAAGATGCCGCTTTGCCTCAACATGCCGTCCACGAGCGTGGTTTTGCCATGATCCACGTGCGCGATGATGGCGATATTGCGAAAGTTGTTTTTTATCAATGTAAAAACTCCAATTATAGATGAAACCTCGGGAGATTGTCGAAAGAGTTAAAAATCACATGCTATCTACCTTTTGCGACAATCTCCCGAGGTTTTGGATGAAATCAAAGTCTATAAGGTACGCATTTATTCTCTTAAAAACACGTTTTTTCATTGACAAGGCAAGCAAAACAGGGCTGGGGCGTAGAGGAGAAAAAAGGCGCGTCAACGGCGTGTTGGATGGCGGCGACCAAACCTCCGAGGACACCAAGACCTCGGAGGTTTTTATCGAAACAACGACCGGCGCGCTGTCGGCTAGGGCAGCGGCGGCTCATCGGGCGGCATGGGCCTGTCGCCGTTGGGTCGATTCCGCGGCGGCTTGTCAAACATGGCGCCCGGCCCCCGGCCAAAAGGCCGATCAAACGGGCGCATTCGGCGTCGTTCCTCCATGCGCTTTTTTTGCTCCTCGGTGAGCAGAGGCTCCATTTCCTTGTACAGGGAATCCAAAAGCGCTCTTGATTCGCTGCGAAATTTGCGGTTGAGCTGCATGAAATGCGGCTGATATTTCCTCAGCAGGCTGTCCAGAGCCGTGCGTTGTTCCGGCGTCGGCATTATAAGCCGCTCCATGTTGTGTTGCAGAAAACGCTCGCCGCGCATGGCGCGAAAATTTTTAATGCGATGCTCCAGGTACAGGCGGGA
>JAJRST010000569.1 GCA_024278645.1 bacterium
ACCACTTTCAATCCGTCGCACTGGGATCCGTACCAGCTTGGGTTGATGTTCAAGCGCGCCGGGGCGAAATATGTGGTCTTCACAACAAAGCATCATTCCGGCTTTTGCATGTGGGATACGAAATCCACAGACTTTAACATCATGAACACGCCCTACGGCAAGGATGTGGTCAAATCTTATGTCGACGGTATGCGCCGCGCCGGGCTGGCGGTGGGATTTTATTACTCGCCGGAAGACTTTATCTTTTCCTGGCGCCACGGCGTTAAAGACATCAACCGCAGCTTTAAAAAAGAAGAGTATGCGCCGTTCAAGGCCGAGTTCAAAAAACATGTGCAAACGCAGATCACCGAGCTGTTCAGCAACTATGGCCCCATCGATCTCTTTTTCAATGACGGCAACATTTACGGTTTCGCCAATCCGATCGTCTGGGATTTACAGCCCAACTGCTTAATCACTCGCGATGCCATTCCCACACCGGAACAGGCGGTGCCGAGCATTGGCCTGGCCGGGGCGTGGGAAAGCTGCATGACCATGACCGACCAGTGGCAGTACAAGCCGAACGACGTCAACCGCAAATCGCCGATGCGCGTGATCGAGATGCTAGTGGAAACGCGCGCCAAGGGCGGCGCATTACTGCTCAACATTGGCCCGCGGCCGGACGGGCTTTTGGATGATACGGATTATAAAAATCTCGTCACCCTTTCGGCCTGGAACTTTATCAACCAGGAAGCGATTTTCAACACTCGTCCCTGGATCGTCACCAATGAGGGGCGGATTTGGTTCACAAAGAACAAAGACGAAAACACGGTCTATGTCTTTTTGTTTGGTGAAAAAAACTGGCGTCGCAGCGAGCGTCGCGAGTTCACATTGCACTCCATCAAAGCATCGAAAGAGACGAGTGCGAGCGTCCTTGGCATGTCCGGCGAGATTGTCGAATACAACCCGCACCTGCGCGGCAAAGCTCATCCCAGAGTGAGGCAAACTGAAAACGGTTTGCAACTTTCTGTGATGCGCGCTCAGCGCATTTATAACAATCAGGAATGGCCCTACCCGCTTGTGGTCAAATTAACGAATGTGGCGCCGGGACTCGATCCGCCGATGGTGGAAACGCAAAAGGCGGAAAAAGAAAACGGACGCGTCGTTCTGCGCGGCACGTTGCACGACCCTGGCGACGCGAGCGAGGTGCTGGTCGGATTTGAGTACCGGCCCTACGAGGGTTGGATTCCCGAGAGCCAATCCGCGCCGATGGACAAGAACTGGCAAAAGACGGCGCTGCTGCCGCTCTCCAAAGCGGGTGATTTTGAAATGGTCATTGAACCGGATGCGCAGGAGCAGTACATCTATCGCACGGTGGTGAAGCATCCTCAAATCACGCTTTACGGCGGCGATGTGCAATTTTAATTGCGTCATGGTCGTCAATTCATTTTTCACAGCGTTGCGGCGTTGTTTATATTTCATAAGCGACTTGTTCAAAAAGGCAAAACGATCAAGGGTCACATGAAAAAATCAATGAACATTTTTTTATTTTTTATACTCGCCGTTTTTACGATGTCCTGCGCTTCCAGGCAATCCCGCCTCGCCGTCTCTGTACAGCAATGGCGGACGCCCGTGCTCAATGGGAAAAAAGACAATGCGATTTTACGATTAAAGCTCTCGATCCCACAAAACAGTGTTGGAATGCAGGTGCAGTCCGTAGACATCACCCTGAACGGGTGTGATGATTTACGCGACATCGGCACGGTGCGGCTCTATTACACCGGCGCCGACAGCACATTTTCAACAGCGGAGGAAAATCTACTTTGGGGAGGCGAACGGCAGCCGTCCCGACAGATAATCTTTCAAGAACCGCGGGACGCTCCCCCGGGCGAACATTTCTTTTGGATTTCCTTTGAACTGGCGGCGAACGCCGATCTGCATCACAAAGTGGCCGTCGGCTGCAAGCGCATAACTTTCACGGACGGCTCTTTTATCGAGCCGAAAGGAGACCCGGCCATCCGGCAGCGCATCGGCGTCGCCGTGCGCCAGCATGGTCAGGACGGCGTGCATACCTATCGCATTCCAGGGCTGGCGACGACGAACAAGGGCACGCTCCTCGCCACTTATGACGTCCGGCGCAACAGCAGCCGGGATTTGCAGGGCGACATCGACATCGGCGTCAGTCGCAGCACGGACGGCGGCGCCACCTGGGAGCCGATGCGCATCGCCCTGGACATGGACGAATTCGGCGGCCTGCCGCAAAAGTTCAACGGCGTCAGCGACGCCTGCATCCTGGTGGATGAAAACACGGATCAAATTTTCATCGCTGGGCTGTGGATGCACGGCGTTCTGGATAAAGACGGCCGCTGGATAGAGGGCCTGACGCAAGAGAGCACGGCCTGGGAGCACCAGTGGCAGAGAAAAGGATCGCAGCCCGGTTTTGGAATTAAGCAAACGTCGCAATTTCTTCTTGTCACAAGCAGGGACGACGGCAAAACATGGAGTTCGCCGAGCAACCTGACCCGCCTATGCAAAAAAGAGGAATGGTGGCTGTGGGCGCCGGCGCCGGGACACGGCATCACCCTGG
>JAJRST010000570.1 GCA_024278645.1 bacterium
GACGGCGACGGTGCTGTCGGCAATGAAAATATCCAGCACGGCGGTTGGATAGGCGATCTCTTTTTCAATGGTCGCGGCCCGACCTTCATACGGGTACCTGTATGTGACGACCTCCTGACGGACGCCCGGGTTGAAGGGCATCGTTTCATGAACGCGTCCATCTTTCAGAATGGCGCAGCAATCCATGAGATCGCCCCCGACGCCGATGTCCTCGGCCCCCACGGGAATGGGGATGCCAAAAGTGGAAAATTTATCCGTGGCGACCTGCCGGCCGCCGATAAAAGTTGTTTTCCCTCTGTTTTCAACAAAATAGATATCCTTTATTTCCAGACCCTCCGAGCCAGGCGTTATAACGATATGTTCCATGGCCACGACAATGTTTGAATCGCTGTTGGTCGATTCGTAGACAATGAGGTCTTTTAGCTGCATTTCTTTTTGATCGATCTGAAAAAGAGGGCCATAATACTCGCTTTCCTGAAAATGAGTTGTTGTATAGAAAGAGCTGTTGAAAAGCGAGTCCGGCAGTTGAAAATGAAACGTGCCCGTCGCACCTGTCGTCGTTTGAAGAACAGGCTTTTTATTACTCGCGTTTTCGACATTTTCATGGAGATTGACCGGCTGGTTGGCGACAGCCCGGTCATTCCGTGTTCCGTTTACAACCCGGCCGGTCAACCCGATTTTCGCCTCTCCGGTTTGAAGCATGAGCATTACGGCCATTATTGTGTTCGCCACGAGAAGCCTGGATTTATCCTTCATTTTTCATCTCTCCCGTTCTTAAAGTTATCCGAGAGCCGCATTGAGAGCAGAACCTGGCGCTTTTCACATTTTGGCGCCGCAAATTTGACAAGTCGACAAGTGTGAACTTTTTCGATATTTTAGTATTTGCTCTTCCAGGTCGTCCGTCGATTGCTTTTGCAGTCGATCCAGTTTTTGAATAATATCAATCGTATGCGTTCGGTATTCGGCGTTGATTTTCTCAAAGTCATCGGATGACAATTTACCCATTTGATAATCAAACTCGATTTCCTGAATGGCGGCAAAGAGATTCTCCTTTTCCGACTCCAGGTCCTGCGCCGCATCATCGCTTTGTTTCAGGCTCATTTCATCCCTCCCTTTTTTAATGAGAGGCGCGGCGATATACGCCGCGGTGAAAACAAAAATTCCTAACAATATAATCGTATCCATTTTCTAACTCCGTGATTTAAACTTTTTCAATTGCTCATCCAATTGCTGTTCATATTCCGGGTCTAGCTGGTTTTGCGTCTTTGTTGGCCGCGAGTCCTCCTTGTTTTTGGCCCAGCGATTCAATTGAATGACCAGTATGAGGCCGAAAGCGATAATGGCAAAAAACGGAAGCACCCAAGCGAGGAGATTGAATCCTTTTTTGGTCGGGGCCGCCAATATCTGTTCCCCGTGTGTTTTCATAAGAGAGGCGTAGATTTGTTCTTTTGTCATACCCTGCTTTATCAGGGTGCGAACCTCGGCGTCAATTTTGGTCGCTGCAGAACAGGCCATGGCGCCCATGCAGGTGGCGACCGTCATGGCGCATCCGCACGGGCAGCTTAATCCGCTCTCAATCTCATCGATCTGCGCGGCGGCAGCGCCAATGAGAAAAATCAATATCCATGTTGCTTTCACTGCATTTTTCATCTATGGCTCCAATCGTACTGATGTGTTGGGTTCATAAAAACGAATGCGATCATTGAACCGCAAGCTCTTCATGAGCGATATCCTTCACTGATCTGACTGTTTTATTTCTTTTCTTGCGTTCATTTCTGTCCGGGCCAATGGCCAGCAAACCGCCGAGGACCATGACAATGCCGCCATACCATAACCAGCCGATCAAGGGATTGATAAAAATTTTAAAAGTCGCTTTTTTGCTTTGATCATAAGCAGCCAAGATGACATAAAAGTCTTCATTCGGCGCTTCGTAAATATCAACTTCGGTCGTTGACTCTCTGTCCTGGTAGAAGTGTTTTTGCGGGGACAGCTCTGCCACCACCTTGCCGTTCTTTTCGACCACCAGCTTGGCGGCAATGGCCTGGTAATCCCTTTTCTTAAAAGTGATGAGGTCTTTATAGATTAATTTGTAATTATCGATAGAAATTGTTTCCCCCGGCATGATGGTGTCGGTTATTTCCTTTTTGAAAACACTGGAGCCGGTGATGCCGACAAAGACCATAACGACGCCGAGGTGAATGATGTAGCCGCCATAGCGCCGTTTGTTATGCATAAGCAAACGCCAAAGCGCCTGAATAAAATTTTCCTCTCTCATTCTTGCACGGGTTTGAGCGCCCCGGAAAAACTCGCTCAGTATCGTCACGGTAACAAAGACGGAAAGCACCAGTGCTGTAATCGTGTAAAAAGAGCGCATTCCGACGCCAAAAAACAAGACGGCGGAGACCAGAGCGAGAGCGGACGGCAGGATAAAATGCTTGCGAATGTTTTGTGCCGTGGCTTTTCTCCAGGAGATAAGCGGACAGATGCCTGTCAATAATAACAACGCCAGTCCGATGGGAATGGCCACCTGGTTGAAGAAAGGCGCCCCAACCGTAATTTTTTCGCCCCTGACCGCTTCGGAGACAATGGGAAATATGGTTCCCCAAAATATGGCAAAAGCCAAACCGGCGAGGAGCAAATTGTTAAATAAAAAGGTCGATTCCTTTGACACAAAGGAATCAATTTGATGACTGCCGCGCAAATCGCTCCTGCGGAGGAAAAGCAGGTAAAATGAAAAAATCAGCGTCACCGCCAAAAAGCCGAGAAACAAGGGTCCCAGGTTGGACAAGCCGAATGAATGGACGGAAGAGATGATGCCGCTTCTGGTGATGAAGGTGCCGAATATGGTCAGGGCAAAAGTCATAATGATCAGAACGACATTCCATATTTTGAGCATGTTCCGCTTTTCCTGGATCATGACCGAATGAAGAAAAGCTGTACCCGTGAGCCACGGCAGTATGCCGGCGTTTTCCACGGGATCCCAGGCCCAATAGCCGCCCCAGCCCAGCTCCACATAAGCCCAATAAGCGCCAAACAAGTTGCCGACAGTGAGGAATATCCACGAGATGATCGTCCACCGACGCGTCTTTTTAATCCATTGCGCATCCAGTCGTCCCGTTAAAAGGGCTGCCAGGGCATAGGCAAAAGGAACGCTGAAACCGACGTAGCCGAGGTAGAGAGTCGGCGGGTGGAAGACCATGCCGGGATTGATCAGCATGGGATTCATTCCCATGCCGTCCGCGGGAACGACGGCCAGCTTTTCAAAGGGACTGGTTGCAAAAACAAGAAGAAGAATAAAAAATGCGGCAATAGACGACATTACGGCGATAACATAAGCCATTTGTGGCCGATCGTGAGCCTGCTTTTTTCGCAAAGTGAAAAACGTGAAAAGAGAAATTAACCAGGCCCAGAATAAAAGCGAACCGGACTGCCCGGCCCACAATGCAGATATCGTATAAAACAGGGGCAGGCTTCTGTTCGTGTAACTGGCCACATATTTAATTGAAAAATCCCTTGTTATGAGAAGGACCAATAACGCTATAACAGCGGTCGAAAGAAGAATAAATAATGCGATGCCGCCTCTC
>JAJRST010000063.1 GCA_024278645.1 bacterium
ATTCCCAACGGTCAGGATTCCGATTGGGTGCAGCCGGACGATTGCCTCGGACGTGGCGCGCAAATGAATACGAACAATCGAGGCGGCAAGGGCCGCGGCGGCAGAGGTTAAGCCTTGAAAGTAAAATGAATTTACAACGGCTGCGAATAGAATCGTCGCCGTTTTTTTTGTTAACCTGGAAAATTCATTCGCCGCAAAGTCGCCAAGTCTCGAAGGTGCTTAAAAACAATAGAATTAAAACAATAATATTAAAGAGAACAAATAGTTTCTAAAACTTTCTCCCAACGCCTTCCTGTGTGTAAAGCAATGTTTCTTAGAGTCTTGGAGTCTTCGAGGCCTGATTTTATGAATAATGCAGGTTTAATGATTACTCGTCATGCAACAAAATAATTGTGTGCTCGATAAGAAGAAAAGCTTCGGACTAAAAAACAAGCCCTGCACAGGGAGCAGTTGTGCAGGGCTTTATCGGAGGGAGCTAACCGCATTGCTTTGGTTGTCTCCTCTCTGGGGAAAATATACCTTTCGGATATTACATCACAAACAACATTTCGGAATACTTGGGCAGCGGCCACAAGTCATCCGGAACCATGCCTTCCAGGTCATCCGCCGCCTGGCGGACGTCGGCGAGGAGGTCGACGACATTGTCCGCAAAATATTTTGCCTTCTTGGGCAGATCGTCAATGTCCTCGGCTTTTTCCACCGCTTCCCGAATGGCCTTGCAGCCGGAATGAAGCTCGCCGATTCGCGAGGCCACCTGTTGCAGCATTTCTTTTTCAAAGCTCTGACCGGTTTCGGAGATGATGTCCTTGACCTCGTTCATTTCCTTCACCACGCCCAGGAGCTGCTGCTGGTAGCCGATGGCCGCCGGCAAAATACGCGTTTTCACAAGGTCGCAGAATGTACCGGCTTCGATTTCCAGGGAGGTGATGTACTGCTCGAGTTTCGTGTTGTAACGCGAATGAATTTCGCGTTCGGTAAACACGCCCTGGTTGATCAACATCTAGGTGTTTTTCGGATGGACAAACGCGTCCAGTGCGTAGGCGGTGCGCTTTATGTTCGGCAGCCCGCGCTTGGCCGCTTCTTTTTCCCATTCCTCGCTATAGTTGTTGCCTTCGAAACGCACCGGCTCCGTTTCCTTGATATATTTTTGTAAAACCTGCAACACCGCTTCCTTGAAATCCGCGCCCTCCTTGACGGCGCTTTCAATCTCATCGGCCAGCACGGTGATCGAATCGGCGACGGCGGCGCTCAGAATCGTGTTCGGCAGCGACACCGACGCCGAGGAACCCACGGCGCGGAACTCGAATTTCTGCCCGGTAAAGGCGAACGGCGATGTCCGGTTGCGATCGGTATAATCGCGAAAAATGGAGGGCAGCTTGCTGATGCCGAGATCGATGATATAGGCGTCCGAAGCGCTTATGGCGTTGCCGTCCTTGATCTATTCGAGGATGCGGCTCAACCGTTCGCCCAGGAAAACGGAAATGATCGCCGGCGGCGCTTCATTGGCGCCAAGGCGATGATCGTTTCCGGCGGAGGCGATGGACATGCGCAGCAGATCGCCGTACTTGTAAACGGCGCGAAGAATGGATACCAGGAAGACCAGGAACTGCAAGTTCTCTTCCGGCGTACTGCCCGGATCGAGAAGATTGGCGCCTTCGGAATCCTCCATGGACCAGTTGTTGTGCTTGCCGCTGCCGTTGATGAGCGCGAAAGGCTTTTCATGCAACAGAACGGAGAGGTCGTGACGATTGGCGACTTTTTTCAACACTTCCATGGTAAGCTGGTTGCGATCGGCGGCGACGTTGGCTTCGCCGTAAATCGGCGCAATTTCGAACTGATGCGGCGCCACTTCGTTATGTCGCGTTTTTGCCGGCACGCCGAGCTTGTAAAGCTCCCGCTCCACATCCTGCATGAAGCCCAGGACGCGCTCCTTGATGGCGCCAAAATAATGGTCGTCCAACTGCTGGCCTTTTGGCGACGGCGCGCCGACGATCGTGCGGCCGGTGTGCTGCAAGTCCGGGCGCAGGTTGTAAAATGCCCGGTCGATGAGAAAATACTCGTGTTCGGTGCCGCAGGTTGTCACCACGCGAGTGGGCTTGGTGTTGCCGAACACTTTCAAGACGCGCAGGGCGGCGCGGTCGATGGCTTCCATGGAGCGCAGCAGCGGCGTTTTTTTGTCCAACGCTTCGCCGGTGTAGCTGATGAACACCGAGGGGATGCACAGGATGCCGCCGCTGGGGCCTTCGACGATAAAGGCGGGACTGGAGGGGTCCCACATGGTATATCCGCGGGCTTCGAACGTTGTTCGCGAACCGCCGCTGGGGAACGAAGAGGCATCCGGTTCGCCCTGCACAAGCTGGTTGCCGCGAAATCGTTCCACGGCAATACCTTCGTCAAATTCCAGAAAAGCATCATGTTTTTCAGCGGTGAGCCCGGTTTGCGGCTGGAACCAATGAGTGTAATGGCTGACGCCCTTGCCGAGCGCCCATTCCTTCATCGCGTGCGCCACGGTATTGGCAATATTCATGTCCAGCTTTTCGCCCGTTTTAATGGTGGCGAGCAGTTTTTTATAAGTATCCTTGGGCAGCTTTTCGCGCATGGTCTGTTCATTGAACGTATTGACGCCAAAATATTTCGTCGTACATTCAAAAGGTTCGGAATCGACCGGCTTTGTTTCGGCCAGGTCAAGCAAAACCTGTTTTCGTGGATTCATAATTTTAGACATTTTAGCTCCTCTTCTTCAAGTGTAACACCTGTCAATAAATTAAATCGCCGAGCCGCCGCGTTCTTCCGTGCGAATGCGAATACATTCTTCGAGCGGCATAATGAATATTTTCCCGTCGCCAACCTTGCCGCCGCTGTTCGACTTGGCGGCTTTGATGATCGTATTCACGGTTATATCGACGAATTCGTCGTTGACGGCGATGTCGAGCCTGATCTTTGGAATCAGGTTGGGCACGACTTTTTTTCCGCGATATATATCGAGACTTTCCTGCCGGCCATGACCGGAGACGCGATTGACGGTGATCCTGGTAATTTCCGCGTCGATGAGCGCCTCGCGCACCTGGTCCAGCATTTCTTCTCTTATGATTGCTGTGATGAGCTTCATTTTTCTCTCCTATGCTAGCTTGCGTTCAACATGCCATAGCCGTGCTCGCCATGAAATGAGTGATCCAGTCCGGCCATTTCATCCTGCGGCGCGGCTCTCAACCCGACCGTTTTTTCAACGAGCAAAACCAGCAGGTAGGTGAGAAGCCCGGCATAAACGATGGCCACGAGTACGGCGACAACCTGAACGCCGAGTTGCTGCCAGATGCTCCACTGACCGCCGGCGGCCGCGGCCGCAGCCGCCATCCAGCTCTTGCGAATAAAAAAGGTGAGAAAAATGGCGCCGGCAATGCCGCCGACGCCATGAATGCCAAAAGCATCCAGGCTGTCATCGTAGCCCAGCTTGTCCTTCATAATGATGGCCAGGTAGCAAAGCACCGAGGCGATGGCGCCCAGGGCCATGGCGCCCGCCGGTTTGACGACGCCGGCGGCCGGCGTTACGGCGACCAGCCCGGCCAGGATGCCGGAAACAAATCCCAAAGCCGTGGCCTTGCCCTGGTGCAGTCCTTCAACGAGCATCCAAACCAGCGCTCCTGCCGCGGCGGCAACCTGGGTCGCCGTCAGCGCCTGCGCAGTGGCCAGACCGGAGGATATGCTGCTGCCGGCGTTGAATCCAAACCAGCCCACCCACAGCAGGCCGGCGCCCATCAGGGTCATCACCAGGTTGCTGGGGCGCATGGCGGTTTTCGGATAGCCGCGTCGCGCGCCGAGATAGACGGCGGCGACCAGGCCGCTGACGCCGGCCGAGATGTGCACCACCGTGCCGCCGGCAAAGTCGATGGCGCCGGCGGCGCCCATGTTGAACAAGAATCCGTCGCCCGACCACACCCAGTGGCAGAGCGGGTTATAAACGATCAAACCCCACAGGGCGATGAACAAAACATAACCGCGAAAGCGTACGCGTTCCGCAAAAGCGCCGGCAATGAGCGCCGGGGTGATGATGGCAAATTTGCCTTGAAACATGGAAAAGACATATTCCGGTATGCCCTGCGGCATGATGGCGGTGTCGATGCCGGAGAGGAAAATATAGCTCGGTTCCCAGCCGAACCAGCCGCCGAGAACACCTTTGCCAAAGGACATCGAATAACCGACGATGACCCACAAGACGGCCATGACGCCCATGGCGGTAAAGCTGTGCATCATCGTGCCGATGACATTTTTTGATCGAACCAGGCCGCCGTAAAACATGGCCAGCCCCGGCACCATAAGCAGCACCAGCGCTGTTGAGGTCAACATCCAGGCGGTGGCGCCGCTGTCCAGGACAATCTCTTCAGCCGCCCAGAGGTTGCCGGTCATCATCAAAAGCAGAGCGGCGGCAGCGCCGCTGTAAAGAATTTTTCTTTTCATCTTCCTTCTTCCGGGAGTTTACGGTAAAATACAGTCTATTGTATTACCGGGATTGATATGGGCGATATGATTTTCCACATGCCGTTTTACAAAGAATGTGCCATATTTGACAAGGAGGCGAAACGGACGGAAAGCAAGGCGCAACAGATTATAAAACAAACAGATAGGCCAACACCAATATTTTCCGGTTTTCCGACCCGCACTGTATATTTCCGACAATTATGTATCATAGCCATTGAATATCAACATTATTGTGAAATATCGGCCGAATTCGAAGAAAAATCCGCCCGACCTCCTGCCGCACCCGAAAAGCGCCGCAAAAATTGCTTGTAAAAGAACGGAGAGCAACGCCATCGCCGCTATCGCCGGCAAACAGAGGCGCTTCACAAGCTCTCTGCGCATCATTGTGCTCGCTGTTTACTACAATTATGTAATAAAATATATATAGTAAACATTATTGTCGTTTTCAGACATACGGCTTTTCGAGCCTCGCGGCCCTGGCATCGGTTTATGAATAATGATGCGAACTAGCCCGCATTATTCATGAGATCACGCCCCGAAGACTCAAGGAAACAATGCTTTACATGCAGGAAGACATTCGTATAAAAACTTGCTGTTTGTTTTGTTTATAATACTATTGTCTTAATTCTATTGTTTTTGGGGCGCCTTCGAGACTTGTAGACTTGGGCGAATGAATTTTCCAGGCTAGAAAGCATAGCTCGCAGCCATGTAAAAGCCGTTCTCCGGACCATCGGAAAGAGCAATGTTCCAGTTCCAGCTCACCGACAACG
>JAJRST010000064.1 GCA_024278645.1 bacterium
GGGCTTTTGACGGCTCTGTCACGCCCGAAGACCTGGCGGCGCTCGGCGCAAGGCTGGGGCTTGATCCGGCAAAGCGAACGGTCATTTTTACCTCCACCTGGGACGTCGGCGGCCTCTCCGCTTTGAGGAGATGGATCGACCGCGTGCACGAATTGACCGCCGACTATAACGTGCTGTTGACGGCGCACCCCTGGACGAAAAAAGCCTTGTTGGAGAAACTGCAAAACATTCCCGGCGCTTTTTTTCTGCAAGAGGCGGACGTCACCGAATATCTCATGCTGGCGGACGTGTTCATCGGCGATTACAATTCGCTCATCGGCGAGTTTTGCGCCCTGGACAAGCCGATCATCACCTTTAAAACGCCGGCGAGCGAGCGCTCCGTGCCGGAGGTGAGGCGACTGATTGCGGAGATAAGCATACAGGTGGAGACGTTCGATGAAATCCCCGCCGCCATCGAGCGCAGTCTGCGCCGTCCCGATGAAAAAAGCGAATCCCGAAAAAAGGCGAACCGGTTGCTCTTCAAAGCCCTGGACGGGCGGGCCGGTCAACGAGCAGCCGAGGCCATCCGGGAAGTCATTAGGCAAAAGCTGGGATGAGCGGCGATGGATTTGCTGTGTTTCAATAGTCGGAACAAGTCATCGCGAAGGCGGCCCGCGTGGCAATGGCGCCATATCTTAGAATTGAGCAATTCACCTTTTCAAGGAGATTACATCCCACTCCCACTTCGGGACGCCTGACGCGATCTCCCATGCAGGAGATATTTCTTTTCTTCGGCGGGAGTTTTTACAAGAGTGGGAGTGTTCGCGATGTTGTCTATGGAAAGTGTTTCAACGCTGTCGCTCTTTTATCGTCTCTCGATGGCGTCGCCGGTCAACTTTGTTGAAAGGACAGTATTCATGTCAATAACGCGTTGCAAAAGCATCAGGCTTTTGCCGGTTTTCTTTCTCTTGCTTTTTGCAAGTTTTCTTTGCGGTCAGTCGACAGAAAGCATCATTCTCGAGACGCCCGACCTTCAGGTCACGCTCACGCAAGGCGCGGTGACCGGCATTGTCAACAAACTGACGGGCGAAAGCTATGTCGATTCCGCCGCCGTATGCGACGGCGTGGGGCTGTTGCATACCGGCACGATGTCAATCACCGCCGATAACGCCGCGCAAACGCTTGTTCGAATGCGGGGCGACACGGTGGCCTTCTCTTTGGTCTCCGCCCTGGGCGATACTTTTTCAACGTTCGCCCGCGCCGACCAGCAGACCGGCGAGATCCTTTTATGGCAGCGCGGCCAAATAAAATCGTTCGGCGGCGTGTACGGCGCGCGCATGGGATTTACGAATTTCGATCTTGGCGCCGGTCGACTGGTCATGCCCGTCGAAGGCGGCATCTGCATCGACGCCGGCTCTTCCGTTTCGGAATATAGTTGGGAGTACCTGACGACCTGGGAGTCGCAGCTCGTCATCTTTGAAGGCGGGAACGGTTCCCTGGGAATGTGGTTCGCCGATTCGCTGTTTGCGGCCAAACGGCTCTCGCTCAAGCGAAGCGGCGATGAACCGGGGCTTTTTTGGGAGGTTCACAATCCCGGGGATTTTTACCGACGATCAACTATTCGCACGCCCGTACTGCACTTGAAGGCCTTTGCCGGGAACTGGCGCGCCCCGGCGGCCAGGTACCGACAGTGGATGGACGCGCACATGCATCCGCAAAAGATCGTCGAAAAACCGGCGTGGATCGATTCTATCGGCTGCGTGGTCATTTATCGCAATATTGACCAACTCGCCATGCTCGACTCGCTGGCCAAATGGCTCGATCCGCGGCCGCTCATTTACGCGCCCGACTGGCGCCGGGACGGCTATGACGTCAACTATCCCGATTACACGCCGAGAGACGGCGCCAAAATATTCGTCGATTATGCGCACGCTCGCGGCTTTCGCGTCATGCTGCATGTAAATCCTTTTGGCGTCGCGCCTTACAATCCGATGTACGAGCGGTTCAAGGCCTATCAACTCGTCAATCCGTTCACCGGCGATCCGTATGGCTGGCGCTGGAACACCGGGCAGGCGGTGCGCCACGCCTTTATCAATCCGGCGTCCACCGAGTTGCAGGACATGTTTATCGACAAGATGCGCCAGGTCATGGAGACGCTCAATATGGACGCCGTGCACCTGGATGTGGATTTTGCCGCCTTTAATTCGGATCATGGCATCCTGAACGGCGAGAATCCGGCGCAGGGAAACCGCACTTTTAATCGACGACTGGCGGAGGCGTTGCCGGCCATCGTTTGGGGCGGCGAGAACCTGACCGAGGTCAACCTTTATCGCGACACCTTTGCGCAACGCTGGCGCACGAAAACGGCCGCCTGGCAACCGCATCCGATTTCCACTTTTCTCTACAGCCGATACACGCTGCCCGTCGGCTATCTCGGATTCGTCAATCCCGACAACGATCCCGACCTCTATATGGATTATATGAACTGCTACGAGCGCTGGGGCGTGCTGCCGACGCTCGGCATCGCCAGCGTCGACGATCTCTTGGGGCCGCGCACGCAGGAACTGATTCACTTGGCCGATCTTTGGGGGCGGCTCGGCCTGCGCCCGGATTTCGATTCCGAGTGGGATGAGGCGACGGTTTTCCGTTTCAAGGGACGCCACGGCGAGCGCGCCGAGTATCGCAAGACCGCTTATGGGTCAAACTTTATCGTCGACGGCGACAGCCTGTACCGTAAAATCAGCGGCGTCAATCGGGTGTCGACGAGCGGTTCCATTGCCGGTTGGTTTTCCTACAATGCGGATGAGATATTCGGCCTGTCTCCGGACGCCGTTTACTGGCTGGACGATGAACCGCGGGATTTGCAGGTTCCGCATGTGCACGACTTGTCCGCGGATGTTTTGGCGAGTCACGTCAGCCTGTCGACGCAGGGCGGGCACATTTCGCTGCGCGACGGCGCCACAACAGGCCGTATCGATTTGCTCGACCGCATGGCCGAGGCGACGACGGCTATCCGCAAGAACGGCGAAATCCTTCCGCTTGGGGACGGCGCTTTTGTTCTGCCGGCTGACATCACCCTGGGCGGCGTCGCCAAACGGGGCTTGGAGACGCACCCGCCTTATGAGAACGGTCCCGGCGATGTGCTGATAACCTGGTCGCTTGCTCTGCCGGATTCGCCTTATGTGCGACTGTCGTTTTTCGCCGGCATGGACGAGGGGGCGAAAGAGACCGACGGCGTCATGTTTTTCGTGGAAGTGGATGGCGAGCAGATATTCAGCGTGCATGTGATCGAAAAAGTGTGGCGTCATTTTGAGGTCGATTTGAGCCAATGGCGCGGGCGAACGATTTCGCTGACCATCGGCAACAGTCCCGGCCCGCCCGGCAGCACCACCTGGTGGGACTGGGCGCGTTGGGGCGAGGTGCGTGTGCTCACCTCCGGCGCCCGATCTTTTCGGGCGCGTCTTTATTTTACCGACGACGCCGATATTTACGGCGGCGAGGTCGTCGGGCGTGACGGCGCCCTGTATGAAATTTCCGGCAAGCTGCCGGCAGAGCTGGTTTACGTCGCCGGACAACAGCAAGCGACGCTGCCGTTTCACATTCTGCAACATTACCAGGGAAATTTCGGCGTCCAGTTCGGCGATCTCTATTTTCACGGCAAGAGCCAATGGGGCTCGGGGGCCTTGCAGAACGTTTCCTGCGGCGGGGTGAGTAAACAGGCGATCAACGCGCACCCGCCGGGCAAGGGCAGCACCGTGATTCAGCAGACGCTCACCCTGCCGTCGGTGACGCCGCTGACACTTTCAGGCAGCTACGGCATCGCCGACGGCGCGGCGACGACCGGCGTCAATTTTGCCGTCTATGTCAACGGGCGGCTGGAAATGAATCGCACAACGACCGAGACGCGCTGGAACGACTTTGCCGTCGACCTGTCGCCGTTCGCCGGTCGCGGCGTGCTCATCGAGTTTGTCGTTTCTCCCGGCGCGGATAATTATTACGACTGGGCCAACTGGGCGGAGCTGCTGGTGAGCCACGGTCCGGTTAACGCCGCTTCAAACGCCGCATCCGCGCCGACATCTTTTCGATTGTCGCAGCCCCGGCCCAACCCATTCAACAGCCAGGTGACGCTCACTTTGCGCTCGCCGCACAAAGGCGTCGCCGAATGGCGCGTTGTCAATATCATCGGCCAGCAGCTCTTTTCCGACAAGGTCGTCTTTACCGAGGCCGGGGAAAGGACGCTGCGCTGGAACGGCGTCAATGAGAGCGGCGCCGCCGTTGGTTCGGGCATTTATTTTGTGAACGTCTCTTTTGGCGAGAGACGTTGGCTGCGCAAGGTTTTGTTGATAAAATGATAAATTCACGATTGTTATATATGTTACATTCCGCGCGGCCAAAAATGAAACGAGGTTTGTTTTGACCGTAAAGACGAATTTTTTAACGATTGTATTGCTGATTGCGGCGAGCCTTTTTGGCGCCTCTCCTAAAGAACGCATCGCCTGGTGGCAGGAGGCGCGCTTTGGCATGTTCATTCACTGGGGCCTCTATTCCATTCCCGCTCGCGGCGAATGGTTGATGTACCAGGAGCATATTCCTTATGCCGAGTACAAAAAACTGGCGCACGAGTTTCATCCGGCGCATTACAATCCCGCCGAATGGGTGGCGCTGGCAAAACAGGCGGGCATGAAATACATTGTCATCACCACCAGGCATCACGACGGATTTTGTCTGTTTGACAGCAAGGTCTCCGACTTTACAGCCGCCAAAACCGCGGCCGGGCGGGATATCATTGCCGAGTTTGTCGACGCCTGCCGGGCGGCCGGGATGAAGTTCGGATTTTATTATTCGCTGGTCGACTGGCGTTTCGACGGCGTACTGCCTCGTTCCGTCAATCAACCCGACTCGGTTTATCGGCCCATGATCGAGCAGGCGCACGCCCAGGTGCGGGAGCTGTGCACCAATTATGGCCCTGTCGACATTCTATGGTACGATGTCATGTATCCCTACGATGCGGAGCTGTGGCGCGTAAAAGAGTTGAACGCTATGGTGCGCTCGCTGCAGCCGCACATTCTCATCAATGACCGCGCCGGCGTGCCGGGAGATTTTGCCACGCCGGAGAATGCGATCTCGCCGCGGCCCCGGCCCTGGGAGTCCTGCTATTCCATGAATCGCACCTGGGGCTATGCAAAATACGACCGCAACTACAAGTCCCCGCACGAGCTTTTGCGGCTGCTGGCCACCTGCGTGGAAGGAAACGGCAACTTTTTATTGAATGTGGCCCCGGATGGCGACGGCGTCATTCCCATCGAAGCGGTGGAAAACCTGCGCAAAATCGGGGCCTGGATGCGCGTCAACGGCAAGGCGATTTACGGCGCCGGGCCGTCGCCCGTTGTGGCGCCGAACCTGGGGCTGACGACGATGGCCGGGGACAGGGTTTA
>JAJRST010000571.1 GCA_024278645.1 bacterium
AATAATCGAAATAATAATCCACGAGCAGCAGAATGTCGTCGCCGCGTTCGCGCAGCGGCGGCGCTTCGATTTGCACAACGTTCAGGCGATAGTACAAATCCTCGCGAAAGGTCTTGTCGGCGACCATCTCGTACAAATCCCGGTTCGTGGCGGCGATGATGCGCACATCCGCAAAGATCGGCTCCACGCCGCCGACGCGATGAAACGTCCCGTCCTGGAGCACGCGCAGCAGCCTGGCCTGCGTCGACAGGCTCATGTCGCCGATTTCATCGAGAAAGAGCGTCGACCCGTCGGCGTATTCGAACTTGCCTTTTTTCCGTTCAAACGCGCCGGTAAAGGCGCCTTTTTCATGGCCGAACAACTCGCTCTCCACCAACGCCTCCGGCAGCGCGGCGCAGTTCATGGCCGCCAGCGGCTTGTCCGCTCGGCGACTCGAGGCGTGAAGGGCGTGCGCGATCAACTCCTTGCCCGTGCCGGTCTCGCCGCTGATGAGCACGGACACATCCTCGCCGGCGACCTGAGAAATAATATCCCGGATTTGGCGCATGGCCGGAGAATCGCCAAGCAGCTCGACCCCCAGCTTGCCGCTGCTGACGCGAATCCTCGGTTTCACAAAGGCGCTTCCGGCGCAGCCATTCATCACGCATTGTCGATTCACGTCTCTTTTCTCGGACTTGTCGACGCCTGGACATAATTGACTCCTGAAGGAAGCGATGGACGCCAAATTGCTGAGCACCTGAAAATAATTGAGGTCGCGACTGGAATACTCCTCGCCGGATTTTTTTCGGCCCAAATTGAGAACGCCCAGGTAATTGGAGCACACAATAAACGGAATGCGAATCTCGCAGGCGTGCGGTTCTTCGGGATCGAAAAACAGAAAAAAGTGCGGCGCCTCGCTGTCGGGCAGGACGAAAATGGCGCCATAGGGCGAACGGCATTTTTATGCATCCGTGCAGCGCTCAACCGTCGGCGGGATGCGGCGCTTGTGCAGGTATCCGCGTCGCTTCTCGACCACAAGCGCCAGCGATTTCAGATCAAAAAGCATGAACGAAGCGTAGTGAGGCTTTGTCGCTTTGTTCACCTGTTCGATGAGCAGATTGGCCAGTTTATTGAAACTGTCGGCGGCGAGCAGCTTGTCGCTGAATTCCGCCAGCATCGAGATATCATTGTTCATTGTTTTTCCCTCGGCAATGTGAAACTGACGCCGGCATGTTAATACGTTGCTTTATGCTCATATTGTTTCAATATTTAAAGTTCACGAATGCGTTTGACTTTGGCGTAAACAATTCATATATTATTTAAATTTAAGTGTTTCCGGTTGTAGATAAAAATCACGTAAGCCCTGGAACAACTCCCGGGCTTTTTTTATTTGAATACAGAAAGAAGGTTTTTGTTGAATTTCAAATCTTTTAATTTCCATCCCAAGGTCGCGGCGGGCGTCGAAGCGGCGGCATATAAAACCCCAACCCCGATTCAGGTTCAGGCGATCCCGCCGATCCTCGAAAATCGCGACGTCATGGGCCTGGCCCAAACCGGCACCGGCAAGACGGCCGCCTTTGTGCTGCCGATTTTGAATCGGCTGATCGAGAAAAGAAGCGCCGGCGTACGCGCCCTTATTATGGCCCCCACGCGCGAGCTGGCCGAACAGATTCACCAGGCCATCGAATCCCTGGGCCGCAAGACGCATCTGAGAAGCGCCACGGTTTACGGCGGCGTCAGTATTAATCCGCAAATTCAGAAATTAAAGCGCGCCGATATTGTCGTGGCCTGCCCCGGCCGCCTTTTGGATCATATCGGCCGCCGCACCATCGACCTTTCGCGCCTGGAAGTGCTGGTCGTCGATGAAGCCGACATGATGTTCGACATGGGATTCTTTCCCGATATTCGGCGCATTTTAAAGCATCTGCCGGCAAAGCGTCAGACCCTGCTTTTCTCGGCGACCATGCCGGCGGAAATACATCGTCTGGCAGAGGATATTTTACGAAATCCGACCACCGTTCAGGTTGGGGTTACGGCGCCCGCGGATACGGTTCGTCATGCGCTCTATCCCGTGGCGCAGCATTTAAAGACGGCGCTGCTGCTAAAGCTGTTGCGGGAGACAACCTTTGAGTCTGTTCTTGTCTTTACCCGCACCAAACATCGCGCGAAAAGCCTGGGCAGGAAACTGGAGGCCGCCGGGTATCGATCCGCCTCCTTGCAGGGAAACCTCTCCCAGGGTCGCCGTCAGGCGGCCATGGACGGCTTTCGCGACGGCACATATCAAATCCTGGTGGCCACGGACATCGCCGCCCGCGGCATCGACGTCACCCAGGTTTCTCATGTCATAAACTATGATATCCCTTCAACCCCGGACGCATACATTCACCGAATCGGACGCACCGGCCGGGCGACGCGCAGCGGCGAGGCGTTCACCCTGGTGACCGGCGAGGATAGGGATATGGTGCGCGCCATCAACAAAACCATTGGCGCGCCAATAGAGCGACGCACTTTGCCCGACTTTGATTATGACGTCGCTCCCGCGCCAAAACAAAAGAACGGGGCTCCTCGTCCGGGGGGGCGCCAAACACAAAAGGGCAAACCCGCTCCCGCACAAAATAAACGGGCGAGGAAAGGAGCGTTTGCATGGCCGGGCGCCGGGGGAAGAAAATCCGCCGGCAGACGAGGCATGCAACCTGCCTGAAGGCGGGCGCTGCAATCCGGTTTTACGCCAGGGGCGTCGACGCCCCCGACATGTTTTGTTTTACGTTTTGCAGCCGCATATCTGTTAAATTGAAATAATCAGATTCAGAGTTTCAGGCCAACCACGTTTTTGTGGCTGGCTTTTTTCGTTTGCAAGATTGATCGCGAGGGAAATGATAATGAAAATGTTCGTTGACGCCGACGCCTGTCCGGCGGTCGTCAAAGAGATATTGTACAAAACGTCAAAACGCCTCGGGCTGCAATTGATTCTGGTCGCCAATCAGTTTATGCGCACGCCGTCCTCGGAATACATAAAAAGCGTCATCGTGGCTGAAGGCCCCGATGAAGCGGACGACTATATCGTTGACGCCGTGCAGGTCGGCGACCTTGTTATTTCCGCGGACATCCCCCTGGCGGACCGGGTGATTAAAAAAGGCGGCGTGGTGCTGGATCCCAGGGGGG
>JAJRST010000572.1 GCA_024278645.1 bacterium
CCAGAGCGAAAAAATGGTGTAATTGGTAAATCCGTTGGCTTTGTGGATCTGATGATCCACGCCGCGATAGCGGCCGTCCACATCCATGAAAATCGTCGGCGCCAGGGCCGTGTGGTACAGCGCCGTGTAAAAAATGCGGCGTTCCTTTTCCGTCCCGCCTTTGATGTCAATTTTGGCAAGATAGTCGTTCCAGACATTTTCCGCCTTTTTCCAAACGCCGTCAAAATCCCAGCCGTTGTTCTCCGCGTCAAGATTCTTTCTGGCGCCGTCGATGTCGACGGCCGAGATGCCGACCTTGACCAGGATTTTTTCATTCGCATCGGTGTTCCAGCGGACAAAGGCCTTGATGTTTTTTCCTTCCGCCCGTCGGACGCCGCCGACAAGCGTGTCGTTGACGGCGATGCCAAATTCCCGGAACGGCTTTGAAAAACGGGCGACAAAATAGACATATTGATCGGCGGCCCAGCCGGTGGAGCGCCGGAATCCGGCGATCTCGGAATCGTTCAAAATCTCAATGCCAGCCTCAACGACTTTGTCGCGATGCTTCAGATCGATGATCAGGTTGGCGCGATCGGATTTTGGAAACGTGTAGCGGTGAAAGCCGGTTCGCGTCGTCGCCGTCAGCTCGGCGAGAATATTATCGTCGTCGAGAAGCACGCGATAATAGCCCGGCGAGGCGCTTTCATTCTCGTGGCAAAAGGCCGAACGGTAGCCGCTTTGGCTGTCGCGCTCATCCCCGGCGAGCCATTGCACCTCGCCGACGGTCGGCATGAACAGCACGTCGCAAAATTCCGGCGCGCCGGTGCCGCTGAGATGGGTGTGGCTGAATCCCATGATCGTGCTGTCGGCATAATAGTAGCCCGACGAGCCGTCCCAGTTTTCCCCGCGCGTATCTGGACTGAGCTGCACCATGCCGAACGGCACGGTCGCCCCGGGGTAGGTGTGTCCGTGCCCGCCGGTTCCGATGAACGGGTCGACCATTTTGACATAATCTTCCGCTTTTAAATTCAAGGCGATGCTGCTGATCAGCAGCGCAAGAAGAAACGTAACGCCGGAATGATTCTTCAATTGTGATTCTCCAATCCATGATGTCAAATAATTACGCTTAACTCAACAATGTCATTTATAGATTTAACCGCAGAGAGCAGAGGGCGCAGAGACGGATATTCATAAAAACAAAGATTTGCCCGCCATCCTCGTCGGCGTTCTTTGCGACCTCCGCGGTTTTAGAATCGATCAAATCCATGAAATTTTCCGAAATGCAATCCTTTAACTGCATTTTGATTTCTAATGAAACAGAACCTCGGCCGGGATGTCCGTTTTTTCAATGCCCGGCCCTTTCCACTTTACCGCCAGCTTTGGCGCGCCCCCAACCTGAAAATGCTTCACGCCGATGGCGTGAAATCCCGCTTTTAAACCGACTTGGCCGCTGCGCTCCCGCGCCCGGTGCTAACCGTCGTTGTCCACGATCAATTCGCCATCGATGAACAAGACGCTGCCGTCGTCGGAAAGCGAGTAAAACGTGTAAATGCCATCCCTCGGAATTTTAATGTAGCCGCTGTAGGCGACCCCCGACTTTTGCGACAAAGGAATTCGCTCCGGTGCAAAATCCTGTGCAATCCCGGCATTCACAACCGGATATCGATCCATGTCCGCCGTTTTTTTGCACAGCCACAGCTCGCGGATTTCGTATTGCAACCCGGCTTGCGCATCTGCGAGTTGCAGCGCCGGTTTCAGATCGAGCTTACGCAGCCTGAGCGGCGTAGTGTAACTCGGGTAAAATCCCGGGCGAAAGGCTTTGGCGCGCAGGTTCGTCGTTTCCGTCAGCGTAAAGCGACCCCGGTAGGGAGTCGAGGTGCGATCCGGTTCGCTGCCGTCCGTGGTATAATAAATTTCCGCGTTTGCGTCGTCAGCCGATATGGCGACCGTGCAACGATCCTGAAATGAAACGCTCCCGTCCGGCTGAATCGCCGGGCCGTCGATCGTAATTTCCGGCATGGGAACGGAGTTGAATTCCAGCGAGTAAGGGCGATCCGCCTCGCCGGCGCCCCACCGGCGGTTTGGCTGGCCCCCCATTTCGAACACCATTTTGCCGCCGGCCATGATATCCGCATGTCGAAGAAAAGATTTGGACCAGGGCTTTCCATTCAATGCAGCCGATTGAATGTAGGGAGAGTCCGGGCCGTTGTTTTTTGCTATAATCTCAAAGGATTTTCCGTTTTCCGGATGAATCGTCACGCGCTCGAAAAGCGGACTGCCGATGACGTAATAGTCCATGCCCGGCGTCACCGAATAAAAACCCATGGCGCTGAGCACATACCAGGCCGACATTTGTCCGGCGCCGTCATTGCCTGCAAGTCCGTCCGGGCTGTCGGCATATTGCGTGTCGAGAATTTCCCTGACGCGCCGCTGCGTCTTCCAGGGCGCGCCGGCATGGTTGTAGAGATAGGCGACATGATGACTCGGCTCGTTGCCGTGCCGATACTGTCCGATCCAGCCG
>JAJRST010000573.1 GCA_024278645.1 bacterium
AGTGCCCCATGCGCTCGTAGAACAGCGCTTCCTGCCGCCGGTCGACAAAAGTGGAATCATACTTTAAGCGAAGATGATAATAGTCGTACGCTTTGCGAAAGCCGAATTCGCCGAGGTTGTAATAATTGTTGGCCAGGTTCATCGCGAGCATGGCTTCCAGCCGCGGATGCCTGATCTCGTCATTCAGGGCAAGCGCCTTGATCAGTTCCTGTATGGCGCTTTCATAGTAGCGCGGCGCCTTGGTCTCGTTGTAAAAAGTGGCCGTTTGATACATCCACACAAAAGGCGAGGCGATGGCGCCCCCAGCCTTGCGCCAAAAGCTTTTCGGCGTCGTCTTTTGCCGGCGCTGGTGGTTCTCCAGCATTTCGTAATTAAAGCTCAGCGTGAGATAGGCGTCGATGAGGTTGTAATCGAGCGCCAGCGCCCTTTGCAAAATCTCATTCGATTGCACCAGGTATTTGTCGTTCACATCCGCCGGGTTGAAAACGCCGTCTTGCGTGGGCGCGCCTTTGTAGGAGAAGCATAGTCCGAGTCCGTAAAGCAAAATGTTGTCATTGGGGTGGCTTTCCACGGCGGCGTTGTATTCTTCCACGGCCTGATCAATTTTTCCCAGTTGATTGAGCGAGGCAATGTAGCCCTGGTGGGCTTGCAGGTTCGCCGCGTCCAGTTCGAGAACGCGCTTGTAGCGTGTCGCGGCAAGGTCGAAATTGCGCGACGCTTCCAGTTCGGCGGCAGAGTTTAACAGCAACTTGACAAGCTCATCTTTTGCCTGCTGCGCCAGGTCCGGGTATAATGCCTGGTAGCTCGGGAGAATGTCCTCCAGATCGCGCGCCGCGGCAATGATTTCCCCCGTCTGCAAATTGATGCGCACGCGCGCCATCCGCGCCGGAAAGACCTGTACCGGCAGATGAGAATATTTGGCAATGATGTAATCGTACATTTGCAGCGCCTGCTCGAAATCTTTCCGCTGCGCCAAAAGGTCGGCGGCGCGCATCAGCGGCTCGATGGCGATGATGTCGAACCGGCTGAACTGGGCATGGATCATTTTGTAGCGCGATATTTTTTCCGCATCATCGTTGGCATCCATGACGAACAAATTGACCAGCTCATCCCGCGCCTTGAGCATCCATTGGCGTTGTCGGTAATAATTCTGTAAAATGTTCAGATAGGTTTGAAACGCCAGGCGATATTTTTTCTGCTCGCTGAATAATTGGGCGAGATTGAATTGGCTGTGCGCACAAATTTCCGCAAACTGCGGATATTGGGCGACGACATCCTCGTAATAGGCGCGCGCCGTGTCGGCGTCAAGGGTTCGCCACACATCGCCCAGCAGCAGCGTGCTTTTTGCCAGGTAGAGCCGGTTGGCGGGGTGTTTGTCGCGGATCGAATTGACGCTGTGGATCAGCGCCTGCAATTGTTGCTGCACCGGCTTTTGCTCATCAATGCTGACAATGACCGATTGCAGCGTCTCCGCCCAGGCCGCGCTTTCGCTGTCCGGCACCTGGTTGCTCAGAAATGTGAAATAGGCCTCGGCGCGCGCCTCATAGCCGAGAAGAAAATAGCACACGCCGATCTCATAAACAGCCTGCCATTTTTCATCCGCAGAAATCGTCGGGCGATCCGTCAGCGTCTGCAATGCCGCAATCCGATTCCAGATTGCCGTGGTCTCGTTTTGCGGCAGGGAATCGCTTTCGGCATATTGTACAAGACGCGCCAGCTCCTGGCCGTGCAGCTCCTGCGGCAGGGGGAAATCCCGTTCGAGCGCCGGCAAGTTCTCCGGTCCGTTAAAAAATAAAGGCGCTCGAAATGACCAGATGTCATAATTTCCCTTTGTTTTCGAGGCGTAATAAATGGCGCCGTCGCTTCCATAATCCGCCTGAATGGCTTCCAGGTGCGTCGGCGTCAGCGGCTGCGCCGATCTGGCGATTTGCGGATTAAAGGAGGAGCGAAAAACTTCAAAAGAAGCGTTGGCGCTGCTGACGCTGTCGCCCGGCACATGGGAGACATCGACCGACCAGAGCGTCGATTTATCCGCCGGCGAAATGACGCCGTCGCCGTCCGTATCCAGATCGCAACGGGTGAAAATGATGCTGTTGGCATCCGGCGACCATGTGGGAAAGCCGTCCGCCGCCGGTCCCTCGGTGACCGGCCACATGGGGCGCTCCAGGCTGTCCGTCGGCGTCTTGACTTCAAAAAGTTCACGCGGCGCGTATAAATTGATGATCCAGATGTCGCCATTGCCGCCGTCGTCGCGGAACGAGGTGAACGCCAGATAATCCTGCTTTGGACTCCAGGCGGGATGCGTGGCGCCGCCGTGGGTGAGTTGGCGCACATCCTTGCGCCGTTTTGTTTGCAGCCATATTTCCGGCCTGCCGCTGCGATCGCTCACCCAGGCGATGTGTTCGTCAAATTCGGAAATAGTCGGGTAGCCGTCGAAGCCCATGTAGGTGGTCAACCGTTCCGGTTCGCCCTTGGCGATGATCTCCCCCAGCACCGTGCGCAAATTCAATCGATAAAGATCGCCCTTGGCGTCGCTGCGCAGGGAGACGAAAATGATATAGCGGTTTTTTTTGTCCCACACCGGGTACAGGTCGTCCGCCTTATGCGTGGTGAGCTGACGCGACCTGCCGGTCTGCATATTCTTTATCCAGATATCATAGTTGCCGGCGCGATTCGAGGCGAATGCAAGCCACTTGCCGTCCGGGGACAAACGCGGGGCCAGGTCCTCATCCGGGTGCGTGGTCACCTGTTTGACGTCGCTTTTAACGGCGGCGGCCCCGGCGGTCGTCTGTGCGCACAAGACCATAAAAAGTAAAAGGAGCAAAAGGCAGAACCGGGGAAATATTTTATCGTCACTCTTTATCATGTTCTCCAGTCTTTTCAATCCAGCGCCCGTTGATTAGCTGAATCATTGTGCCGGGCGCGGTTTTTTCGTGCTGCATTTTGGCAAAGATTGTCGCCGCATCATCGTAGCTGTTGCGATCGCTGTGGTTCAAGGCAAGCACACGCTGATAAATGATGCGCCGGTTATGATTTTCCTGCTCGACGAGCGCTTCCACCATTTTACGGAATGCAGCATCCTTTTTTTTGTATTTGTCGC
>JAJRST010000574.1 GCA_024278645.1 bacterium
GACACGCCGTATTTTCTAATAATGAAATAAACTTTTGTCGTCGATGGCGGCAGCATTTTGGCTGTGTAGGCAAAAGCACGCATCACGCCGATGGCGCTGTAACGATATCGCGAATCCTCAAATGAGACAAATGTGACGTTCCTGCCGCTCTGTGCAACCACGTTTTCATATCCGTCGTTTACGAGTGCGTTTACCAGCTTTGTGTGTGGAGCAAGCTTCATCTGTTGCGCGTACGTTGATTGTGAAAAAATAAATAAACACAGCATGAACCGGAGCATGAGCTTTGCCGACGATGCCGGAGCTTTTGCACCGGCGTTGTTTTTAATGGAGCATTGCAACTCGATATACTCGTTCTTCTTCAAAGGCTGCGTTTTAGATTGCTGTCCGAGTTTTTATTGGCGGCCTTAAGGCAATTATAATGCCGTAGAACACTTTTAAAAATATAGAGTTAGGGTTGCCTGTGACGGCAAAAGTGTTTTTCATTGATGTTGGTGTATCAAAATGAAACTTTGCCGGGAAGGTTGCGGCAAAGACCGCACAGGAAACGAAGGCAAAAACGCAAGAGCAGGGGGGGAGCTTTACAAAAACAGCGACGCCGGCCGGAGTGCAAGCTCAGGACCCGGCGTCAAGCAATTGATCTTCCCACCATTGTAGATAATCCTCGTCCGTGATGTTTGGGTCCAGACCGCGCGCTGTCATACGCTTTACATAGTTTTCCCGCATAAAGTTTTGCTGCCAGGCGACACGCTGCGCATCTTCGGGATAGACGCCGCGGTCGTATTCCCGCTCCCACGCCGCCAATTTCATCGCCAGCTTTGCTTTGACGTCGGCAAAATCGGGATCGGAGGCTAAATTGTTGATCTCGTGAGGATCGGCGTGCAGGTCATAAAGTTCATAGTCCGGCCGTTTGTCGGCCCAAAATAATTCTTGCGCCGGCGTTAATTGACCTTTTTCATGCAAAATTTTCATCAACGTCAGCATGGGGTAGCGATATTTTTTATAGCCGTTGAATTGCGTATAGGGTCGATCCTGATAATAGTTTTTGATCAGCTTGAAGCGTTTCGTGCGGATGCAGCGAATACGGTCGACCGTGCCGTCGCAACGGTCGCGCGCGGCGTAAATTTCCTTGCGTTTTCGCGTCCAAAAGCCGAGAAAATCGCGCCCCTGCAGATGCGGCGGCGGCTCGATGCCTGCGAGTTTCAGCGCCGTCGGGGCGAGGTCGATGGCGCTGATCATGGTCTTGCGCACGCTTCCGGCATGGCGGCCGTCCGGAAAGCGGATGATGAGCGGAATGCGGATGCCGCCTTCATACAGCCATTGCTTGCCGCGCACATGCGGCCGGCCATGGTCGCCAAAGTAAAAGACGATGGTGCTGGAAGCAAGACCCTCATCCTCGAGCCGTTGCAACACCTGGCCGATCTCCTTGTCCAGGACTTGCAGCGATTCCAGGTAATCGGCCCAGTCCCGGCGGGCCAGGGGGTGATCCGGGTAGTAGGGGGGAAGTTCAACCTCGTCCGCATTTATCGGGTGTTCGGGGTCGCGCTCGAACGGTCGATGCGTCAGTCGAAAATTGATTTGGTGAAAGAACGGCTGCCCCTCGGCGCGCTGACTCCAGTCGGTGCCGTCAAAAGCCTCTTCGCCGGGATCAAAGTTCCAGTCCGTCTTGCCCGGCTGTTCGCGCTCCAGTCCGCGGCCGTTGCCGACAAAATAACCGGCCTGGCGAAAATAGTGTGTGGCCACACGCACCGGATCGGGCAGCGGCTTTTTTTCAAAAGTGCGATGATTGTGCGCGCCGATCGCTGTTTGATACATGCCGGTCATAAACGCAGAGCGCGACGCCGAGCACACCGGCGCCGTGACAAAGGCGTTGTCAAAGCGGATGCCTTGAGCGGCCAGTTTATCCAGATTCGGCGTTTTGACGAGCCTGGCGCCATAGCAGCCAATGTCCGGCGATGTATCTTCGGAAATGAGCCACAGGATATTGGGCGCCTTTTTGGGCGAACACATTGACCACAACCCTGCCGCACCGGCGGCGCTGCTCAAAGCAGCCGTCTTTAGGAATCTGCGTCTGTCCATTTTCATGGCACTCCTCTCGGGTAAATGTCGATGAAATTCACTCTTCCATAGACTGATCATTTATCGAGGATTTGACTGTTCCGGAGCCGACAACCGTCCCCGCAAATTTTGCGGGTCCTTGAATCCGCGCCTGATTTCTTCCAGGCGGCGCAAAACCCGCCGCGCCTCTGATTTTTGTCCCAACAGGATGAGAGCATTGCACAGGTTGTAATGCAATTCAAAATCCTGCGGCGCATGACCGGATGCTTTGCTCATAAAGTACACCCCCTCCCGGGGGCGGCCGCCTTTTAATTCCAGCAGTCCGATCCATTTGAGGGTGAACGGCGTCTCCCTGATGTCGTTGGCGGCCATTAATGCGGGCAGCGCCTGGCGATAGTTTTTTGCATTTAAAAAATCTTTTGCTTTTGCCAGCAACGCCGCGTACAAGCGCGGATCGCCTTGCTTTACGGCAAGCAGGCGCTGCACCCATTGGTCGACGGTTGGAGACTGTATATGTTTTTTCGACAGCGCCAAAACGGCGAGCGCGTCGTCGAAACGTTTCAGCTTGAAAAGATTTTTCACGGCCCCCAGGTAAAACTCCGCTTCGTACGGAATGATGTAATACAGCGCCTTGTATTCCGCTACAGCTTTTTGCAACTCGCCTTTTTTTTCATAATATTTCGCCATATCCAAATGGCCGTCGATGACGCCGTAGCTTTTCTCCGTCAATATGCGTACGGCCAGGGACTCGACTTTGGTCGTCGAACGCCAGTCGTCCAGGGAATAGTTTGGCGTTCCCTTTGGCTTGAACGGCCAGCCGCCCTTGAGATAGTGAATGCTGATTTGGGCGGAAACGGTGTCGATGGCGGTCATCCCCCAGTGGGATTTATAATAATTCGAAGGGCGAATTCGTTGCGCATCCCAATGGCTGGAAATGAAATTGTTTTCGCGCATGACGTTAAAAAAAGCATCAGCCATGATGAAATAGCCGTCAATATTGGGGTGCAGATGCTCGACAAAAACTTCATTGCCGGGCAACCCGTGCGGCGAAGATCGAGCAAACCAGGACTTTATGGGCACCACGGGGGCGCCGAATTCTTGCGCCACTGTGTGAATGATCTCATTGGCGTCCTCGGAGGCGCGAAAGCGAAGCGCATCCAAATCTTTGGCCAGGGTCAGCGCTGTTTTGGCGTCGTCATATTTTTCCTGCGCCTCCAATTTTTTCCCGATTCCGAAGGCCTTTTCGGCCGTCGGAAAAGAATCCGTTTTTACCGAAACAAACGGCGGCTGGTCCTTGATATTGCTGACAAGTTCGCTGATGATGACGGGAACGTTTTTCTCCCGCGCCTTTTCAAAAATAAGACGCAGGTTTTCCTCAAAGTTTCTCATGCCGAGATTGTAGACATCGCTTTTGTAGGGAATCGTTGGATCGGCCACGATGCGGGCCATCAAGGTTTTTGTCGGATCGGCGTCCGCGCCTTTCATCCGGGCAAGGCCTTTTTGAACGACGCCGACCAATTGCCGCACAAGAAGAAAGGTTTTGTAGCGAGTGAGCTTTAGATACGCCCTGACGAGCTTTGGATTTTTGCCGAGTCTTTCCGCCGACCCCACGCCCAGGGCGCCGTAAAATTCATTATGCCCGGCGTAAATGAGAATGGCGTCCGGTTGCTGCGCCAGTATTTCATCCATGAAATCGAGCAGCGTGTAACTGTTCACCGCCGTCATGGCGGTATTTACGACTTCGATATGTTTATCCGGGAAGACGTCCGTCAGGCGAAAATTCAAAATACGTGGAAACATGATATTGGCGGCGTATGGAAAGCCATAGGTGGTCGAGCCGCCCATGACAAAAATGCGATAGCCGTTTGCCGGTTTCTTTTTCAGAAACAGGTCCTTGGGCGGACTGGGCTTCGATCCCAACCTGAAAAAATAGCGACCGCCCACATTCTGGTTGCACATCCAATAGTTCGCTATCTGCTTTTCCGGGCCGGTGACAAACAGGTTCAGGTTGCCGCCGAAATTTGCAATTCTCAGCATGATCTCCAATGAGAGGAGAATCAAAAAGGGCGTCAAGCAGAGAATAAAGTTGAATAAAAGTTTCTTTTTCTTATCGAGTTGTCGCTCGTTATTCTTTGCACTCACGGTGATATGCCTTTGTCAAGATGGTTGTGGCTCGCCTGGCTGGAAATAAAAAAGCCCCGATGAGGCATCGGGGCTTCAAAACATACGAAAATATTCCACGCCACAACGTGAAAGGTCGATTATTTGATCAACATCATTTTGTGTGTGACCGTCTGGCCTGCCGATGTCAGAGTATAGAGGTAGACGCCTGAAGAGAGGTCGGCGCCGTCGAATGTCGCTGTATACTGACCGGCCGGTTTCACTTCATTCACCAATGTCGCCACTTCATTGCCCAGAATGTCGTAAACCGTCAATTGCACCTGGCCTTGCCTGGCGACGGAATAAGTGATGTTTGTCGTCGGGTTGAACGGATTCGGATAGTTCTGCGTCAGTTCAAAAGAATTGATCGTGGCCGGCGCTTTATCGGCTACGCCGGTGGCGCCAACTTTGAGAATGGCCGTACCGAACAAACTGGCATTTTTCCATTCATCGTTGTTGTCGCTCCACCATCTGAGCATTTTGTCGCCGCGCAATTCGTCGTCGGCATCGTTCAACTGAATGTCAAAACCGAATTCCGAATCGGCGTCCAGCATCAAGTCTTCAAGAGGTATGGAAACCTCCAGATCCCAGCCGTCTTCGGTTTCATCAATGATGTATTCGATGCCATCGGTCGAGAAACCCCAGCCTGCCGAGGTGCCATAGCCGACGTCAATCTCTTCCAGCTCGGTTTCGCCGACGTTAAAGCGCAATTGAATATCATCAAGGCCGTCGTATTCTTCGCCTTTGCTGTTGTCGCCGTCGAAATAGAGTTCGACGCCGTCGTAATCCCACTGTGGGCCTGTGTTGATGATGTCATCCCAGGTCTTCATAAAGAAGTAGATGTTGGCGTCATCATACATGATATTCATTCTGAAACGCATCTCGGACCAGTCCCAGGTGTTGTAAATATCGTAATTGCTGTCAGGCACCTCGCCGGAAATCTGGCTCGAAGCGTCCCATTCGTCGTCGCCTTTGACGCCGTCAACCGTCGGGGCCGTCTCGGTTTTCGGGATGTCCAAAACTTCGCTGACCTCACGATCCACTCTCAGCATGGCCGTTCCAAACAGGCTGGCGTCTTTCCACTGATCGTTGGCATTGTCGGCATCCTGCCACCAGCGCAGCATGGTCTCGCGCGTCGATTCGTCGGCGTCATTCAACTGAATGTCAAAACCGAATTCCGAATCGGGATCCAATTGCAAATCTTCCAGGGGAATGGAACATTCCATATCCCATCCCATGTCGGTCTCTTCTATGACATAGGATATGCCGTCGACGACAAAGTCCCAGCTGGAACCCGTGCCATAGCCGATGTCAATCTCGTCCAGTTCGGTTTCGCCAACGTTAAAGCGCATTTGCAGATCATCAAAACCGTCGTAGCCGCCTTCGGTCTTGCTGTTGTCGCCGTCAAAGTAAAGCTCGACGCCGTCGTAATTCCAGTCCGTGCCTGTGTTAATGATGTCATCATATACGTGCAGGAATATGTAAAGGTTGTCGTCATCCCACAACATACGCGCGCTGGCAAAGCTGTCAAACCAGTCATCAGGCTCTTGAGCGCCGGGGTCTGATTTGTAAACGCGCACTTCGGCAACGTTTTTGTACACGTTGTCCATGATGGCGTCGATTTCAGGTAAAACGGTAGTCTTGGGTATGAGCAGCACATCGCCCTTTTCTTCGGCAAAGGCTGCACCGACGAGTAGAAACATAACAAATAGCACAAGTAATAGTTTTTTCATTTTGCCCTCCATAAGTTTGGATGAGACTTTCAGCTCCATGCGTGGAACTTGTGCATGACGAGGTTTTATTCGCTCATTTCCCTAAGGAGGGA
>JAJRST010000575.1 GCA_024278645.1 bacterium
ACGATCTTTTGCGCCCGCGCCACGCGTTCCGGAAACAGATCGCAGACAGCGACGATTTCGGCGCCCTTTATGCGAGATAGATTGCGGACGTGCGATGTTCCCATACCGCCGACGCCGACATAGCCAATGCGCACCTTGTCCAGTTTTGGTGCAATGAATAATTCAGCAGGCGTGGTCAGGCAGGGCGACGCCTTGGCGTTGGCGGCGATGGCTGCAACGCCGAGACCGGCCGCGCCCAGCCTGATAAAATCACGCCGGTCCAGGGCTTTTTTACTGCTTTTTTGGCTCATAACAGACTCCATTATTGTTATCGGGGTTTTATGTCCTCATTTACTTGATGCCTGCTAGTAAAGGTCGTCCACGGATACGCCGCGATCCACGCGGACAATGTACGCCCGGCCTCCCTCCTTTTCGATGGCCTTGGCGACGCGTTGCGGATTTTCCGGAGCATAGGCGAACATGCAGCCGCCGCCGCCGGAGCCGTTTATTTTGGCGCCCAGGGCGCCGGCATCCAGGGCGGCGTCGATCATGCGATCAATCTTTGGCGTGGATATTTTCAGCCCGTCGCGCAACTGCTCATGATGTTTATACAAAAGATGTCCGAATTGCCGGTCGTCGAAATCTTCCTCCTTCATTAATGAATGAGCAACGTGCGTGAGTTGCCGGTTAAACACATTGGCTTTTAAAACCTCACGCTGGGACGCGCTCAACTTATCCGCAAAGGCGTCAATATCATCGACAGAAATCTCGTTGATATTATTACCGATAATCTCGAGTCCCTGCAGCGCGCCGTCCTTTACGCGCGCCAGAATGCCCTTGGTGTCCTTTGGCTCCAGGGAATCGCCGAGAACAAACGCGCCCAGCTCAACAGTCAGCTCCTCCGGGGCCTGGGAATCATTAAAATCAATAAACTGCACGCCGCCGCAGGCCGTCGCATAATGATCCATCATGCCGCCGGGCTCCTCGAATTCCAGCACCTCCGCGCGATGCGCCAATTTGGCGATGACGCGAAGGTCGTTCGCCCTGTCGTCGTCGACCATTTTCAACAAAAAGGCGACCCAGGCGACGACCAACGCCGACGAGCTCGACGTCCCCGAATTAATGGGGATGTTGCCGCGTACAACGATCTCCACGGCCTGCTTTATATCGACACCGGCGCGCTGCAAAATATTCAAAACGCTCTTGTAATAATCACGCTCCTTGGAATAGGAGAGCGGGTACAACAGGGAAAAAACATCGTACTCGCTGATATCCGGCTGATAGATGCGAATCTTGTCGTCCGGCGACCGGCCGCCGGAAACGCGGATGCGCAAATTTATGGCGGCGGTGATGACCGGCAATCCCAGGTAATCCTGGTGCTCTCCAAACAGACAAATACGTCCCGGCGCCGAAACGGCTAATCTATTTGACATGATCACTTTTCTCCTGTGTGCGTTTTTCCTGGTTGCATCTTTTACACGGTGTTGCATTTCTCAAAATAAATAATTAATCTCATAGTGTCAAATAATCAATACACTTGGAATAAAATAAAAAATGCTCCATGCCTATTTTTCAGTTGACAGATGACCTGGTTTTTCCGCATCCCGATTTTGCCGAGGACGGCTGGCTTGCCGTCGGCGGCGACTTGCGGCCGGAACGGCTGTTGCTGGCCTACCGCAGCGGCATCTTTCCGTGGCCCGAAGGCGAGGGGTCGCCCATTTACTGGGCGTCGCCCGATCCGCGCACCGTGCTGTTTCTGGAAAAGTACAAACCGTCGAAACGGCTGCTGCGAATAATCAAACAAAATCGATTCGTCATTACCATGGATGAACAGTTTGCGCAAGTCATTCGCCACTGCGCGGCAATACCCAGAGTCGGCCAAAACGGCACCTGGCTCACCGGCGAAATGGTGCGCGCCTACATCCGAATGCATAAACTCGGTTTTGCGCATTCGGTCGAAGCCCACCTGGACGGTCGTCTTGTCGGCGGGCTGTACGGCCTCTCTCTCGGCGGCGTTTTCTTCGGCGAATCCATGTTTCATCTTGTCAACAACGCCTCAAAGGCGGCCTTTCATGTCCTCGTTCAGCGGCTCGGGCAATGGGATTTCGATTTCATCGACGCCCAGGTGGCGACGCCGCATTTGCTCGCCTGGGGCGCGCAAGAGATCGACAGATCGACCTACCTTTCCATCCTCTCCAGGGCGTTGCAAAAAAGAACGCGTATAGGAAAATGGCGCGTTAATCACCGGAGATAAATTTACAAAGGGGTTGCCAACACTTCAAGTCATCTGTCTCTCCCGTCTTGTCGCCGCCGCCCTGCCATAACAGTTATCTAAAAGGAAGGATTTTTTCAGAAGATTCTTACGCTAGATCAAGATACAAAAATTTATTTCAGAAGCAACATTTTCCTGATCTCTGTTGCAAAGAAAAAAGTATTTTCAATGCCAAGTTGAACCATATAAACGCCGCCGGCCACGGGGCGATCGCTTTCATCCCTGCCGTCCCAAATCGCCTTGTAGCGACCGGGCGAATAATGCGACGCGGCCAAAACCCGCACGAGCCGACCCGCAACATTATAAATACGCAGAGCGATAAATGCCGACGTCGGCACGTCAAAACGGATGACCGTCTCGCTGTTGAACGGATTCGGATAATTGTTGTAAAGCTTGAAAGCCCGGGCTTGTGCGACAGGCGTTCTCGATTGAACGCTTGTCGCCGTGGGCAGGTTGGCGTCGATCCACAGAATTCGCTGTTCAATCCACCATTTCAAATAATCGGTTTCGTCCCGATAGCCGTGAAAAGTTCGGAATATTTTTGGCACGGGCCAAAAACCGTCGCCCCTGGCCTTTGGCTCGCCCGGACCTGTCCAGAGATAAAAATTTCGTTGTTGCGCTTCATCCAGCGTATCGGCCACGGCGTCGATAAAACGATGGATGCGTTCAATGTCCAGTACATCCGTGCGCAACCGGCGCCAACGCTGCAACATGGCCCGGTTAAAGGCGGGTTCCCGAAAAAGCCGCAGCCACCAGAACGGCGTCTGGGCGCCGTCTTTCTTGGCAATGATCTGCTCCCCAACGGACAACTCCTCGATCATCCATCCATCCGTATCCTCGCCGTCGTAATAATTGGCCAGGCCAAAAGCGAGATTAAAGTCCCAAACCGGCCCGGCATACAAACGATCGTCGACGCTCGTTTTGTCCTTGTACAAAAAAGTGCTCAGTCGGTAGGCGTCGACATTCTTTGCCAATTCGTTGATAATAAAAAAATCGATGAATGAATCGATGTTGATCAAAGAAGGGTAGCCCGAGGCGACGTCCGTCCAATCGTCGCTGTGCATCTTTTCTTCAAAACCGTAAATGTAAGATTGAATGTATTCTTTTTGCGCCTCGGTGATTTTATCGGCCGCGGGATAATGATATTGAAAGTGAATCAACTTGCGCGTCGCATTTGGCGCTCGATATTTGGAGACAAAGCTGTTCGAGTCGTTCCAGTGCTTGTCGATTTTTATGATATAGCCGCCGGTGAGGTCGTCGCCCGCCATGTCGGTCGAGTCCAATCTGGCGATGTCCACGCGGTGTTTATCGCGTTTTATTTTTTCCATGAGAACGTAGACGCCCCGGTATTCTCCGTTTAGAAACAATTCACAGTATTGGGTTCGCGAGGCGTATCGCCCCATGCGCAGAGCGAGATCGTATGCAAGCACGTTGCGCATCAACGACTTGTCGATATAGGGCGCGTTGAGGATCCAGTCGTTTTCGGCCGGCAGGCCCATGAGAGCGACGTTCCGGTTTTCGCCGGATTCATATCGAGTCTCGACATTGTATTGTTTTTTGCGCCAGGAGGAAGAGCTTGATCCGCGCACTTCGATGCCGATATCGCCGTCGTAATTGTTGCGCTCGCCGAAAACCGAATGCTGCGCGCCGACGCCATGATAAACGACGCCCATTTTGGCGGCAATTCGCTGACCGGCAGGAATTTGCTCACTGTCCGCCTCAATAAATACCAGCGGCAGATTGGACGCTTCAAAGTCCCGCAACGGATCTTTCGTGGAAAGCAGCTCGACGTTGATGAGAAAATCGGAACTGTTGACGGCGCGGTTCAACCCCTGGACGGCGAGAAGATTGGCCCCGTTTTTTAACCGATCCCGATAAAAGGTGATGTCAAACTCCTCCGGCTCGTCAGCGTCATGCTCATCCGTGGCCGCGGCATTCCAGATCAGTTGCTTGGGCGCGTTGTCCTGCGCGACAAAAACGCCGTTCAACCAGACGGCAAAGCCGTCGTCATAGCGGACGCGCAGCATGAGACGACCGATGCCGTTGAGGAGAGAGTCGGACAGCGTAAAGGGGATGCGCACAAAACAGCCCGGGGTAGGATTTTCACCGGATTCATGCATATCCGAACGCACATCGAGGGAGATATAATCGTTATAATAGCCATCCAGGTCATAACCGACGCCGCCCGGGGCGCCGGTAACAATGCGCCACTGTGAATCGTCGAACGATAACGATTTATGCCAGAGATAGGAGATCGCCTCCTTTGGCGTCAACACGCGCTTTGCCGCAGTTTCCGGCACAATAACCGTGGGGCTGGCCTCGATCGATAAAAAAAAGACGACAATGAAAAACAAGGGGAGTTGATAACGTAATGAAAGCATCATATTTCTTTTTGGTGATTGCGCAATAGTTATCTTTTAGCGAATGAGCGCTATTTTTTTCGCCGCAAGGGATCGCCCGCTCAATTGCTGCACCGTGGCCAAAACCGTATAAACGCCGCTGGCCGCCAAAGCGCCCCATTCATCCCTGCCGTCCCATTGCACGGCATGGGCGCCGGCGTTGAATTGCCCGTCGCTTAATAGTCGCACTCGCACTCCCCTGACATTCAGGACTTCCAGGCGCACGTGCGCCGAGGTTGCAAGCTCGAAACGAATCGTCGTCGTGGGATTGAAAGGATTCGGATAATTGGGAAGCAGCTCGAACGACTTGGGCCTCGCTTGAGCACTGCCGGACTCGACATCAGACAAGAGCATGATATTCTCGTCCATCCAGGCTATGCGGTCGCTGATCCAGCTTTTTAAATAATCAATCTCGTCCTGGTATGTTCGAAAAGTATAAAATATGCCGGGCACGGGCCAGAATCCCTCGCCCGGTTCGCCCGGCCCGGTCCAGATGGCAAAATTGCGATCCTTGGCTTCGTCGAGCGTATCGGCCACGGCGTCTATAAAGGCGTGTATGCGATTGACGTCCAGCACATTGCCGCGCAGCGCCACCCAACGCTGTTTTATGCGGTGGTTAAATGCCGGCTCCTGGAAAAGCCGCGCCCACCAAAAGGGGATCTGCCAGGGATCATTCCTGTCCCGAATATCTTGTCCAAACGACTGTTCATCCAGCATCCATCCGTCGGTATCTTCGCCGTCGTAATAATTGGCCAGGCCAAAAGCTAGGTTGAAATCCCATATCGGCCCCATTTTCAGGCGGCCATCCTTGCTGTCTTTATCTTTGTGAATAAAGGTGCTCAATCGGTAGCCGTCGACGTTTTTGTTCAGCTCGTTGATGATAAAAAAATCGACGAACGAATCCACATCGATCCACGCCGGGTAGCCGGTTTCGGGATCGGCGAAATCGTCGCTGAACATCATGTCCTCGAAAGCGAGAATGTGATTCTTAATATACGCTTTTTGCACGGGAAGGATGACGTCGTCCGCCGGGTAATGGTACTGGTAAAGTATTTTTCGATTCGTGCCGTTGAGCGGCAAGTACTTGGATTCAAAGCCGTCGTTGCCCCACTTGTCAATTTTAATGATATAGCCGCCGGTGAGGTCGTCGCCCTCGATGTCCGCCGAATCCAGCCGGGCGATATTGACGCGGTTTTTATCGCGCTTTATTTTCTCCATGAGAATATAGATGCCCATGTACTCGCCGTTGAGAAAAAGCTCGCAATAGCGGGTACGCGAGGCGTAATGGCCCATGCGGCGGGCGAGGTCGTAGGAAAGCACGTTGCGCAGGAAGGACTTGTCGATATAAGGCGCATTGAGAATCCAGTCGTTTTCGGCCGGCAACCCCATCAGCGAAATGTTTTTGTTCTCTCCGTTTTCCTCTCGTGTTTCAAAGCCATATTGCTTCTTTTTCCAGCTCCGGGAACTGGAGCCGCGCAGCTCGATGCCGACAACGCCATCATAGTCATTGAAAGGCTCGTCCAACCGGTGCGTCTGACCCACGCCATGGTAGATGATGCCCATCCGCGCCATTATTTTGGGTTCATTGGGTATCGGCTTGCCATCGGTATTGATAAAAACAAGCGGCAGGTTCGACTCTTCAAATTCGGCGAACGGCGTGCTTTGCCCCACCATTTCCACGTTGAACAAAAAGTCCGAGCTGGTCAGGCTGACATTCAAGGCCTGGACGGTCAGCAGGTTTGTTCCCATGTAAAGATTGCGGATGTATGGGCTGATATTGAACTCGTCCTGCCCGGCGGCCTCGTGGTTGCCCAATGCCGCAGAGTTCCACGAGAGATTGTTCGGAGCGTTTGCATCCGCAACGCGCACGCCGTTGAGAAAGACGGCAAACCCATCGTCATAACGGATGCGCAATTTGAGCGTGCCGATTTTATTGATGTCATCCGCCGTCAAATCGAACTTTATACGAATATAGCAGCTTGTATTGGGATTGCCGCCGCTTTCGTGCATATCAAAGCCGACGTCCAGGGAAATCAGGTCCTCATAGCCCGTGCCGTTCTCATAGCCGACGCCGCCCGGCGCGCCGGAGACAAGCGTCCAACCGCTGTCATCATAACCGACGTTTGTTCGCCACTCGTCGCCCATATCAAACTTTGGAACGCGTACGCGCTTTTCATGGCTTTCGGCGAGTACTGTCCATTCGTCCTGCGCCAACAGCCGGGGAGATTTTAGCGGAATAAAGAAAAACAAGATCGTAAACAAAGCGCAGCAATATTTTTTCCAGGTTTTCATAGGATTTTTCAATTCTTCTTTGTCATGTCAGTCCTTTAACGCCGCATATCACACAGCATGTTCCCTGAAAAAGCAGCAAGAGTATAACGGATTCGCGCGGCAAAATCAAGAAAAAATCGGACTGAAAGAGAATAAAAAAACCCTGGCAGAGTTGGAACCCTGCCAGGGTTTTTCCATAAAAAGCCAGTTTGTGAAATTTTTTTGACTTATTTCGCCAGAACCATCTTTTTGGTTATTGTCTGGTTGCCCGAAGTCAAAGTGTAAAAGTAAACGCCGCTCGATAAAACATTGCCGGCATTGTCAACGCCGTTAAAGACCACGCTGTGCGTGCCGGCGCTCTGATAGCCGTTGACCAGGGTTTGCACCAATCGGCCATTGAGCGAGTAAACATTCACGGCAACATGATCGGCCTTTTGCAGGCTGTATTCGATCGTTGTCTGCGGGTTGAAGGGATTCGGATAATTGTCGGCAAGCGCAAACTCGGTTGGCGCCGTCGGCGCACCCGATTCCACAGCCGTGTCTTCGAAGAAATTGACAACGACATCGTCGAGAATCATTTCATCGCCGTCCGGCTCGCTGCCGCTCAATACCGGGTCGCCCAGCAGGGCAAATTCGACAAACGTACCATTGACGCGCGGCTCGGGATCGGTAACTTCAAGCAGCCATTCGTCGGGTTCATCGGTGGGATCGCCTTCCCAAACCTTGACCTTCAGGTCGGCATTGTACAGGTAGAATTTCACCCAGTAGGGAACGCCCAGGTCGTATTCAAAGTCCGTGGACTGACCCAGCCACGTCCAGGCCATGGGATTAAGGACGACAAGCTCCCCGGCGAATCTGGCGATGCCGGTGGTGTTGGTCAAAGGACTGATGTAAACGACATAAGTTGAATCCACGGTCGGATCCGGGTAAGCGTCTCCCTCGCCGGCCTGCATACGCGCGCCGCAGATGAAGAATGTACCCATCGGATACTGACCGCCGTCAACCACGGTGATCTTTTTAAAATTGACGTTAAAAGTGATCACCTGGTTGGGATCAATATAGTCCGACTGTTCGATGAGCCGCGCTTCGGTGGCATCCATATCCGTAGGATCGATATAGTCCACGCCGTTCGACTCGATCAATGCAGCGCCGATAACCGATGAAAAAACGCCGGCTTTAAGATAGGCCTTTTGATCATCCGTTTGCATGACAACCTGGCCCACTAAATCGTCGCTTTCTCCGAAATAGAGCCAACCGACATTGCTCAACAAATAGTCCTGCTCGGCATCGTCAAAGTGGTCCTCCCACATGACGTCGCCGATCGTCTGTGCGCCTGCCGTGGTCATAAACAGACCAAAGGCAACCAACACAAACAGGTAGATGAGACTGTAGTTCTTTTTCATGGCGTCTCCTTTCATAATTGGTTAGTGGTTAAAATGTTCACAAACTTGCTTTTTCTTAAAAATGAAATCCCAGGCTAAAACGGTTCACATTTTCAAAATACCTGGCGTTTGTGTAGGCATAATCCAGGCTGCCGCCCACGCCTTGAAAATTGAAATTAAGGCCGAAACCGGCGCTGAAATTTTCCACATCATGATTAAATTGATAACCCGCTCGCAGCGCCACAAGGTTGAGATAGACGAACTCGGCGCCCACATGCACACGCTCTTCATAATCAATAGGATGCAAGGCGTCAATCGCCATATTCAGTTTTATTTTTTCGTTGTCGTTGAAAAACTTTAAAACATCCATAGCCAGGCCCATTTTCAACATCAACGGCATTTGAAACGCTTCGCGCCAGTACTGCATATTTGTGGAATAGTTTAAAAAAGCAACCGCCAGCGCCAGGTCCTTGAACCCGGTTTTATAATGAGCGCCAAAATCCAGGCCCCAGTGGCTCAATTTCCAGTCGCGATCTTCATATTTGTAAATTTCATTATCCTGGTCTATCACCTCGGTGGCGATTGCCACGGAGCCCAGGTCCTCGTGCACGAACTTGATTTTGCCGCCGAAGGAAAAGCGGTCGTTCACCGGATAGGCGTATGAAAGCCCGAGAGCGTAATCCTGAATATTCAGATTGCCGGTGAGCGTGTAGCCGCGCTCGTCAACGGACTTGTCGACTCGCTTTGTGCCCATAATGTCGCCATAATCCACGTAAATCAGGTCCAGGCCTAACGTACCATACCGGGTTGTTGCGTAGGCCGCTCCAATACCAATAATTCTGGTATCGGCCAACCAGCTCACCTGGTTTATGACCATTTCCATGCCCTGGACTTTTGTCAAACTGGCGGGATTATAAAAGACGCTTTGCACGCCCTTGATGCCGGCGATTCCGGCGGCGCCCATGGCACTTTCCCGCGCACTCAGACTGATGGAGAGATAGGTCATACCGCTCTGTCCGACTTTTTTCATTTGTGCAAAGGAAATGCTGCTGAGAATGAGCGTTGTAACGATAAAAACTAGTATTTTATTCTTCATGCTTATCTCCACAGAATTTAATTAGCGTATGACGACAAATTTGCCGGTGGTTGTACCCAAAGGATTCATTTCCAAATCCCATCCTTCAACGTAGTAAAGATAGACGCCGCTTTTTATCGTCTGCCAACTGGAAGATATCTGGTACCAGGATTCGTCGGCGGATTCGGCAACGGAATTCGGGTTTTCCGGATTGGGATGCAACAATTCTGCGACGAGATCGCCGCTCATCGTGAAAATATAAATCTTGGCGTTTGCCGGCAGACCGACAAAGGCGATCTTGTCTTCCGGACGCGGGACGTCCGTATAGTCGTCCTGAATGGTGCCGCCATACGCCAGGCCCTGCAAATGGTAAGGATTGGGTACAACATAAATAGAGTCCATGTGACTGCTGGCGCCGATGAACGGCACAGCGCCGCCCTTGTCAAAATTGCGGTTATAGTAAGGGCTGGATTCCAGGCTTTGGCCCGGCTTTACGCCCGTCGTATTAAAAGTGCCGTCGTCAAAAGCCGTGACATAATAGTAATAATGCTTTCCTCTTTCAACATTGCGATCGGTATAGCGCGTTGTATCGCCATAAACTTCAAAAATCTTTTCATAGACGTTCAGGTAAGAGCCAATGGCGCGATAGATGCGGTACCCGGCAAAATCCCCCACCTGTCCGGTCTGCTTGTCCTTTTTGTCGGCCACGGATTCCCACTCCAGCTCGATTTTTCCCGGCCCGGAGGCGATGGTAAGATTTGGCGAAGGCGGCGGCGTCGGCACATCCTTCAGCCCCCTGGGCAGGCTCCATGCATATTCCGCGCGTTTGGCATAAGTGAACAAGGAATCCTTGCCCGTGGCCAGCAGTGCATTTTTTGCGGCGTCTCCGGTCAGACCGTTGAACTCCAGCGTCCCCTCTTTCCAGGCCTTGCCATCGAGAATGGCGCTCTTTTTGGGAATGGAACCGACAACCTCATACAGCACGATGCGCACATCCTCGCCGAACGGAATGTCGTAGGGGCCAAAAGCGAGCATGGCCACTGGCTGCTGCACCGCGGGGTCGTAAGCATGATCCGCCTGGCCGACGGTGCCGGTCGATTGCACGCCTGAACTCAACTCGGCGTACAGGGAATTGAACCCATCACCTTTTGTAACCGATTTAAAATTTTTGCGAGGCTTGATATCCACGGTCATCGGCTGCGCCGGGTCATCCGACTCATCGTTGTAGCTAAAGTCAGCGTGCAGCACGCCGAATCCCGGATATTGCGGCGACATGAATTCGCCGGTGAAGGGATCGGGGTCTCCAATGTCATCGCCGACGCGATAGTTGTCATCGGCATCGCCGTCAAACATGTAAAACAGACCGCGCAACGTGTCGCCGGGCTGGTTGCCGTAATAGGCGGCCCAATCGTCATGCTGACGAATCTGTTCGTGGCCGCGATCGCCGCCGGGGATGAGATAATATTGAAAGCCAAAATAAACGCCGGTCAGGTTTTGATTCGGCAACTCAATGGTGCTGGGATCGCTGTCGGCGTTGCCGTCGTTTGTGAATGTATATTCGCGTACGATGTAGCTGTTGTGATTTTGGTTGGCCAGCGCCCAACTGCGCATACGCACCTGCACGCCAGTGGATGTCGCCCATTTCGTTTCTATCTGCTCATCCGCCGGAATGGTGGATGATTTTGTGCTCGACTCGCGAGTATCCAGAAAGCGCGTCTCTTGCGTGCCGTTGACGGTGACAATGGGCAGGCGATTCCATACTTTTTTCTTGTTCCAGATTTTGCCGCTTACCATTATTGGGTAGGTGAAATCGGAAGCTTCAGCGTTTTCAAAACCGCCCTGGGCGACATAGGTCGGATACGCTGTCCCGAACTTGTCGGTCCAGTTTTCAACGCCGATCCATAAACCGAGCCCGGCGAGGTTCTTGTAGGTCATGAGACGAAAGTCGCCGCCGGGGTAGCTCATTTGATCCTGTAATGGCGCATATTCGGGGATCGATCCCGTGGCAAACATGGTTTCCCATAAATGGCCTATTTCATGACTTTTTATTTGAGCCGGCGATTGGGAGGCCAGCAGAAAAACGATAAAAATCAAAATTAGCCAAATTCGCATATTCTTCTCCAGAATTAAGAGTCCAGATACAATTACATTATAATTCGAACGCCGACGACCCAGCCGCGATATTGGCCGGCATAGAGATAATCTCTCGACGTTCTCAGAATCAACGGGTTGGAGACCTCTTCCGACCCCACACGATCGGTTTTGCCGTTGGCGAACAGGTCGTCATAATAATCCTTGCTGTTCGGAATGCCAACCCTGTACTTGCTCACCCACAAGTTGCTGATGTCAATATAAGCCTCCATGTCCAGACCTTTGGTGACTGAAAAAGTGCGCGCCAGGCGAATATTTGTACTAAAGCGTGGGATGGTATAAAACCTTACATCCGGATGTTGCTTGCGGAACTGCTTGTCCGGATGCCTGACGAGCTGCGGACCGGTGTAGTAAAGGCCACAGCTGGCGCGTGTCCGGTGCAGAATCGGGTAATTGCCGATCCTCGGCCCCCAGTCCATGGGCGCGGCGACGGTGAGGATGCCGCGACCGTAAGGCGTTATCTCCTCCTGGTTTGGAAGCGGGATGCCGCGCAACTCGCCGTTAATGCCGATATTCGGGTTGTCGGTGATAACCGGAATTTGACTGATGCCGGGCACTTCCAGGTTGCTGACGCTTTTTTGAGTGATGTTATAGTTGAAAAAACCGGTTATGAAACGACCCGCGGATTTACGAATTTCGATATCCAGGCCGCGAATATCCCGATATTCTCGCTGACCGGGAAATTCAAGAATAAGGGTTTGATCGGAATGCGCATAGACCAACCCGCTTTGAGCGCGGCTGTAGTCTCTGTAAAAAGCGCCGATATGCAGTTGAAACCAGTTTCGTACATTCTGGTCATAGCCGACTTCAAAGTTTGCCGCTTTTTGATAAGTCAGGGTCGGGTCGCCCATCCACTGCACTCTTGGGCGATTGAAATCCAGGGTTGAAGAATAGAGCGCCTCTGTTTGCGGCATTTGTACAAAGTGCCCGTAATTTAAATAAACCTTGCTGTTTGTGGTAATCGGAAAAGAAATTCCCAGGCGAGGGCTTATATAACTTTGCGGCTTGGGTCGGATTTTGGGAAAGCTGTCGTTGACTACGGCTTGAAATATCGCCTCGTCCGTGGGATAATTCAACGTCTGATGCACGTCCCAGCGGTCCGATGTTTGTACGTAATAATCCCAGCGTACGCCGATATTGGCGATCATGCCCCAGAACTCGATCTTATCCTGGACATAGGCGTTTATTTCGATCGGGGAGACATTGTACTGCCACAAAAATAATTGCCCGGGATCGTCGTTTTTATAATGCGAACGATCCTCGACAAGCTTGTTGTAACGGAACTCAAATCCAGCCTTTAACTCATGCGATGAATGAAATTGATCGACATAGGAGACCCGACCCTTGTAACGTTCGCTGTAGGAGTTGTCCGTCGATGAAGCGCCGCCGTACATGGCAAATCCCGATACATTATCCGGCACGCCCTTTTCGCGAGGAATGTAGCCGGATTGCGGATCCAAATAGAGGCGGCCATGAAAATAACGACCGGCGCTTTCCGGGGATTCGGGGTATTTATCGGTGTCCCAATAATTGCCGAAGAAGCTGACGTCAGCTTCCAGGTAGCTCGTGGGCGAAAAAACATGAACCAGTCGCATGGCGCCAAGCGTCGTGCGTCGATCCACCCACGGTTTGCGGTATGGATAAAAAGGTTCGCTGGCGCCGCCGGAGTAAGAAAGCTTGACCTCATTGCTCCAACTGCTGCCGGCGCGGTCACGCGAAACCGTATTTACATAAGAGTTTAAAAAAGTTACTGTAATCTTGGTATCATCGGAAACCCTGTTCAGCAATTTCACGGTAACGTCCGTTTCATTATAAGAGTCTTGCGGTTGCGTGCTGCCGAAAGGCTGCTTCTGATACTTGAAACCGGCCAGGTAATTCATTTTCCACGGTAAAAAGCCGATGCCGCCGCTTATCGAAAGATCGATGTTGTGGCCGGGCACTTGCGCATAAGCAATCGGACGATGACGCCAGCGCCACAACTCTCGCGCTTCCTCGGCGGTGAGATCGTTATCCGGGTCGCCGTCATTCAACAGCTTGTCGGCATAAGAGACCCATCCTTCCCAACGCAGCGTGTCCGGTGTAATGCCCTCGTAGCGAACAATGTAACTGGCGGAATCAGCGTTTGGACCGTCATACAAGTCATATTGCCACATATTGATCGGATCATAGCGATCACGACCCAGGTGGCGGTTGCGAACAGGATCATAACGATAATCCATCGTGATATGAAACTTGTCCGAAGGGTCTTTGGTGATAATATTGATCAAACCGGAGCGGGCTTCTCCATACTCGGCGTTAAAGCCGCCGCGAAGCACCTGAACTTCCTGAATGCTTTGCTGGTTCACCGGGAAGGAAACCTTGCTTGATTTGCCGTCCGTCGTCGAATAGCCGTCCACGAGCACGTCGTTTTCGTGATATTCTCCCGCACGAATTCGTAAATCGCACTCCACCAAATTTCCGGAGATGCCGGCCTGCATGCCGATCATATCCTCAACGCGTCTGGCAAACGGAATGTTTTTCACTTCCTCGGCGTCGATGTTTGTTTCGGAAGCGGAGACGTCCAGGCGGACAAGGTCCCGCTTGGCCTCGACGACAACGGTCTCGCCCTCGATGACCTCTTCCTGCAATGTAAAGTTCACGTTGGTTGTCCTGTCGACCTCGACCTTCACCTGACTGGTGACTTGAGATCTGTAGCCCATCATACTGGCCTGCACACGAAACGTTCCCGGCGGCACAAGCAAGATGATGTAGGAGCCGTCCAGACCGGTCGAGGCGCCCATTGTCGTTCCCACCAGCACAACGTTAGCGCCGGGAAGCGGATTGCCATCGACGTCCACAACCGTCCCCCTTATTTTACCGGTCGTCCCGGCAAAGGAAGCCGTCCAGGACAGCATTAAAATGAGCAATAGAAAGGAAAGAAAACGGTAGCTTTTTTTCATAACATAACTCCATCCACTGTTCAACATGTTCATTTAATTGATTTCATGACTTTTCTTGGAAACGTTTCATCATCTCTTTCCAATTGGTGAAAAGAATTCCCTCGTCCTTGAAAAACTGTATCACCTCCGGGTCGGCAAACATCCGCGCTTCCCACACCCTTTGCTGCCAGGAATTGGTGATGCTTTTCAAGTTTTCGCTTTCGACAGAAGGATGAAAAATGATTTCCGTGATGCCGGGCTTGAGCGAACGAACCAGTTCAAAAAACTTTTGCTTCTTTTCCTCAAAAGTGCCGCCATCGGGAGCGGCGTAAAAATCGTCAAGTTTGGGAAGCGTATAATCGGACGCAAACGCGACCATCTCGTCGGTAATGGGATACCCCTGCTCGCGAAAGCGGGCGACGACCGGATCCGTGAATTCAATAACCATAGCCGGGATGCCGTATTCCATGGCGACCTTCATGTATACCTGCGCAAACTCCACGCTGCCGTACAGCGTGCCCATGTGGGTATCGATATGACTCGGCTTGACGCCGAGCGCCAGCGCCTTGTCAATCTGGGCGCGAATCTCCATCTCCACCTCTTTCGGCGAAGCATTTTTAACGACGTCTATAACTTCATGCCAAAGAAAGCCGTCCGGGTCAATCAGCCCGGGAACCTGTTGGGCATCGGCGACGGGGCCCCAGCGATAACTTTTCCACTCGCTTGTCAATGTCAGGTGCAGGCCGATATCTTTTTCGGGATGCCGCTTGTACCAGGCCACTATATCTTCTGCATAAGGGCACGGCATCATCACGGCTGCGGATTGGATATGATTTTTCTCAAGGTAGGATTGAACGGCTTGATTCGCCTCATCGCACATGCCGGCGTCGTCGGCGTGCAGAATAAGAACTCGTTTATCTTTGGGAAAGCCCAGTTTTTCAGCCCAGGTGCTTGCTTCGTCTGTGACATTTTCAGCAGGTTTTTCCTTGCTGCATGACCACATTAAAGATGCGATTCCAATGAATATGATAAATTTTGCGACATTGATCATACCAGCCTCTCCTCGTCGTAAATTCTCGTCCAACTCTCTTTTTTATCTTTTGTCGATCGGCTCATTTCACACCGTCTGAAAAGTACTGAAGCACAAACGATTGCATTAATTTTAGTAACTTTGAAAAAATAAACCTCTCTTAGTCGCCTGATTTTATTATCGCGAGTTCTTGATGTATAGTG
>JAJRST010000065.1 GCA_024278645.1 bacterium
ATCCAAATCTCAATATCCAACAGTCAAAATCAACTCTTTCCGAATTTGGTCAGAAGTTCATTATTAAGACACGAAAGCCGAGTCCGACCATCAACTTTTTTTGCGCATTGTTTTTATAATGGCTTTATCTTTACGCAACTCTTGACGAATGCGCTCCAGACGCTCGCGCTTTTCCGGCGCCTGCTGCAGCGCGTCCCAATATAAAGTCAGTAAAACCCAGAGAATGGTCAGCGCTATGCTCAACAGGCCAAAGACGATCACATACGCCTTTTTGTTGGGCGAGGATGGAAACGGCGGCGGCGCGGCCAGATCGAGCGCCTGCACCGTGGGCGTGTTGCGCGCCTCCTCGATCTTTGCCTGGTAATATTGCTGGTTGAGCAACTGCCACACGGTTTCCTGAACCTTGACGTCTCGAATCAACTCCGCCAGTTGCAGCGCCACTTCCGGGACCTCGGCAAACGGCAGGTAAAACTCGGCGTCGTCGGTGGCCACGTCGGCGTCGCCGAATTGCAGCTCGGCGTAACGCCGTTTCAGCTCGTTCAGCTCGCTCTGCGCGCGGATGACCAGCGGGTTCTGCGGCTTCATGGATTGCAGCATGACGCCGATCTCCACCTGCTTGGCGATGATCTGCCCTTTTAATTCTCCGGCCTGCTGAATGGAGGAGGCCATCTGGTTTTCCAGGGACACGGCTCTGTTTTTCTGTTGAAATTCCGCCAGTTTTTTTGTGGCGGCGTGGAGTTCTTTTTGCGTCTGCTCAAGCTGCGACTCGATGTAAATCCGCGAGTTTTTCGCCCGCGACACGCTTTTCTCCTGATTCACCCGATCCAGCTCCTCGACGTAGGCGTTGGCCACGTCGGCGGCCAGTTGCGCGTCGCCAAGCTCGACGACGATGGAAATGATGTTCTGCTTGGAAAGCAAAAAGCGGGCGATTTTCCTCATGCGCAGCAGACCGATTTCCACGGAGGGCATTTTCAAAATTTTATACAGCGGCGCGGAATCGCCCTTGACCGCAAAGGCGCGCCGCAACACACGCTCGCCGACGGCGCGGCTTTTCAGCATCTCTACCAGGATGTCCGCCGAAGAGGCGGTCGACGGCAGCGACAGCCCCGGCGCCGAGATGTCGGCCAACAGGCTCGACATCCCCACCTTGCCGCTATCCTGCGGCGGCATGAGCGTGGCCACGGCGGTGTATTTCCTGGGCAGCACAAAGGTGGCGGCGACGACAAGCACAACCACGATGACAAAATTGCGTAGAATGATCCATCGCGCCGCCAGAATGGCCATAAACGTTGGAAACAGGTCAATTTCCCGGGCTTTTTGTTCAGGCATTTCGTTTTTCATAAGCACACTTATTGCGTAGCAGTTCGTACGACAAGATAGACGGCCGCTAGTTGGCCGAGAACGATGACCACATCATAAAAGGAGCGCCAATAATCGCGATCCTGCTTGCGCGGGACAAAGATGCGGTCGCCCGGTTCAAACGCTTTGATTTGTCGCCTCTTTTTAATCTCGCCGGTCACTTTGATGATTTTCGTCTGTCTCTTCCGGGCGTCCCAGGTGTAGCCGCCGGCTTTTTGGATGTAATAGTCAAAACCGGCGCCCGGCTTGAACAGGATGCCCCCGGGCTTGGAAACGCGGCCGGAGACGTAAACCACGCCCGGTCGCTTGGGGATGTTGATCAAATCGCCATCCTTGAGAAGCACATCCTCCGTCGAATCCCCCTGGAACAGCAGCCGCTCAAAGTCGACGACAATTTCATCCACATTGTCCGAATTGTGCTTCATGACAAAATATTCGTATTCCGAATTGCTCATTTCGGAACGGGACATCTGCGCCAGGCGTTCATACTCTTTATCCTCGATCACGGCGTCGCGTGTGCGCACCAGCTTGGCCTCGCCGATCAACGCCTCCCCGGTCAAGCCGCCGGCGGCCTGAATGATATGGCTCAAGTAAGTAGAGTCCTTTTTGATGGGATAGAATCCGGGGAACACGACTTCACCCTGAACTTCCACCAGGGCGCCGACCTCCCATGTGGGGATTTTACGAATAAAAACATTATCGTCGGGGTCCAGCAAGAGGTCTTGCGTCGTGTCGCCGTCCATGACGCGCTGCAAATCCAGGATAATGGTTCTAACATCATTGCCCGGCTTTACCTGGGCCAGCTCCGCCGACAACATGTAGGCGCTGCGTTTCAGGCTGCCTGCCTGTAAAATGAGATCGCTGACGCGCATGTTCCTTTGGTATTCGTAAACGCCGGGTTCGTTCACCTCGCCATAAATGGCCACGGAATCCCTGGGGGCCTGCTCTTCAATGGAAAAAACGCGGACGCGGTCGTTATCCTTGACCACCAGGTCAAGATTTCGCGCCTCGCACGGGTCAGCGGTAAAGTCGATGTAAACAGCCTCGCGCGAGCCGTCCGGCCTCATGCGGCTCAGCTCGACCTTTTTCAAATAGGCCAGGCTGGTAAAGCCGCCGGCCAGCTGGATCAGGTCGCAGACAGTCTCCTTTGTATTCGGATTCAACTCGTAGATGGCTCCACGGTTGACCTCTCCGAGGACCTCGATGGTGGAGGAGACCACGGGCACGAAAATAATATCGCCGCTTTGCAGCGAAAAGAGCTGCCGACGACGCGGCCGCATCATAAAATCATACTAATCGATATGGGCCGCCAGACTGTCCCGGCGGAACACCTGGATGTTGCGGAAAGAGCCGTTCTCGGTGACGCCGCGGGCCTTGATGATAAAATCGAGCACCGAACCGAGGGCGCTGCCGGAATAGTTGCCCGGGGCGCGCACTTCGCCGATGACGCTGACGCCGACCCTTTTCGGCACGGTGAGCATGATGTTGAGGCTGTAATCGCTGTAATAGGCGCTCAGTTTTTTATCGAGCACGCGGCGAAATTCATCGAGGGTCATGCCGCTGACAAACAGCACGCCGACGGTAGGGATGTACAGTTTGCCGTCCACGCTGACGGCGAGGTTGAAATTCTCCTGGGTTTTGCCGCCGAGAAAGATGCCCAATTGATCGCCGGGTCCCAGGCGATAGTCGTCCGGCAGCGCGCCGCTCAACAATTCCCGGTTGTCGCCCTCTGTTTGAAAAAGATTTTGCCCATAGCGCTGCAATGCCGCGGATTCCACGCCAGCCTCCCCCGCCGTCTGTTTTCCCAAGGTTGCTTGTCCGGGAAACAACGAATTGGCTTGCAATGGGACACTCGCGTCTTGTGCGATGCAAAAAGAGGACAAGAAAAGGAGGATTAAACAAAGATGTGTGCCGCTCAATTTTCTCATAATTCTTTCAAGGTTGCCAACATTGAAGCAAGTTAGAAAATCCATCTATTTTAATCAATAAAAATATGGAATTTAGGGAATGTTTACGCCTTTCTGCTCATGCTCATAATATCCATCGAATCAGGCGGTAGAAATAAAACAAGCCGCTATTTCAGCAAGCGCTGCATTTTGTCACGGATAATCGAATGAGAGTTGCAAAGGCAATGCCAGCTCTGAAAAGGCGATGGACAAACAAAAGGGGACTCGCTAGCGCAAAAGCGTGATCGAGCGCGTCAGGCGGATGGGGCCGACTTGCAGCACGCAGAAATAGGCGCCCGAGGAGACGGCCTCGCCGAATGCATTTGTGCCGTCCCACCAAACCTGGCGCCGCCCCGCCTGAAAAGGCCCCTCGGCAAGAACCTTGATTTTCTGACCCAGGGAGTTGTAAATCGACAGGTCAATGTCGCTGTCTTTCGGCAAGGTGAAGCGAAAGGACGTGCCGCTGTTGAACGGATTGGGATAGTTGACATCGAGGTGGTATTTGCCGGGACTTTCGGCGGGCGCCAACTCGCCGGAAGAGACGACCTCGTTGGAAAAGGCGCTCTCGTTGCCCCAATAGTCCACGGCGGTGACGGCAAGATAGTAACGAATATTGTCCCGCAGGCCGGCGAGTTCAAAAGAGCTCCTGTTGCCGGCGTCAATGAATTCGGTATAGTTTCCGGACCTTGTTCCCCAATAGACGCGGTAGGTTAAAATCACATCATCGACCTCGTCCCAGCGCAGTTTTATGGTGCGCGGAAAAGCGGTCGAAATCAAAAGTATGAGCAATAAAAGTATGTTGAAATATGTCCTCATCACATCCCTACGTAGTTGGAAACTTAACTATGTTTTCTCCACCCATCATGAGTGATGTTATGCTGCGAGATCTTGTAATTCAATGCGCGCGGCGAAATGCCCAACAGCTCGGCCGCCTCTTTCTGAACCCATTTTGTCCGTCGCAGGGCGGCGATAATCGCCTCTTTTTCAAGCTCTTGCAAATTCAATGTGCGGAAGCTGGTGCCTTCGCGCTCGCCGCTACGTCGCTCTCGTCCACCGGCGGCGAAATAATCCTTGCCGGACATGGCCAGGGCGCCGACGTTTATGGGCTGCCCGTCGGAGACGATGAGCACGGCGCGGTCGATGATGTTGCGCAATTCGCGGATGTTCCCCGGCCAGCTATGGCGCAGCAGCACATTGAGGGCGTCCTTCGTAAACGGGCCGACTTCTTTTTTCACTTCCGTGGAAAATTTGCGGCGGAAATATTCCACCAGCAGCGGTATGTCTTCCTGGCGCTCGCGCAGCGGCGGCAAATGGATGGAGACGACGTTCAAACGATAATACAAATCCGCGCGAAAGCGGTTGCTTTCCATCTCTTCCCACAAATCCTTATTGGTGGCGGCGATAATGCGCACGTCGACTTGAATCGGTTTGTTGCCGCCGACGCGGGTAAAGGTCTGCTCCTGCAGCACGCGAAGAATTTTCGCCTGCGTGGACGGGTGCATATCGCCGATTTCATCCAGAAACAGAGTGCCGCCGTCCGCCTGTTCGAACTTGCCGCTATGCCGCTGCACGGCGCCGGTAAAGGCGCCTCGTTCATGGCCAAAGAGTTCGCTTTCCAAAAGCTGCTCGTGCAACGCGGCGCAGTTGACAGCCACGTAAGGTTTGTCGGCGCGCAGGCTCTGCGCCTGAATCGCCCCGGCGATCAATTCCTTGCCCGTTCCCGTTTCTCCCTGAATGAGGACGGAGGCGTTGCTTTTGGCGATCTTTTTGATCAAGGCATAGACATTGCGGATTTCAGCGTTGCGGCTGACTTTGGGATAATATAATTCAAAGCCGGACAGACTGCCGTGCTCCGGCTGCGTCTGGCTCAGTACGTCAATATCTTCTTTATTGATATCCAACAGAGGATCGATAACTTGACTGCACATCTGACCTTAAAACCTCCATCTTTTATTGCATCCTCTCGCCCGGCAGGACAAGAAAAGAATATACAAAAATTAATGATGTCTTACAATACTTTAAACATGCTGCAAGTGCGCACATTTATTGTAAATCCTCTGCTTAAACTCTTGAAAAGAAATGACATCCTTTAAAAAGTCCGGCGTCGATTTGCGTTGCGCCAGTACTTGCGACACCGTGGGCATTTCCAGGCCCATGCGCGCCACGCGTTGCGGGTCGCTGAACAGCTCCCGCGGCGATCCGTCGAACATGAGCGAACCGTCATGCAGGGCGACGACGCGGTCGGCGACCTCGGCGACAAAATCCATGTTATGGGTGACGATAACAATGGACTTGGATTGCAGCAAGCGACGAACAATATCAAGAAAGCGTTGCACGCCCCGGGGATCGAGGCCTGCCGTCGGTTCGTCAAAGACCAGCATGTCCGGCTGCATGGCCAAAACGCCGGCGATGGCCGCCCGGCGCTTTTCACCCTCGCTCAATCGAAACGGCGAGCGTTGGCGAAAATCCTCGCTCAAATCGACGGCCTGCATGGCGTCTCGAACGCGCCGGCCAATGTCATCGGCGGGCACGCCGAGGTTGCGCGGCCCAAAGGCGATGTCTTTTTCCACGGTCTCTTCAAAAAGCTGCGTTTCCGGGAATTGAAAGACGATGCCGACCCTTTTGCGCAGCTCCGCCTTGTTGAAGCGACGGCTCCAGATATCCCGCCCATGAAAAAGCACTTGGCCGGCGGTGGGCTTGAGCAATCCGGTAAAATGCTGAATCAGCGTCGTCTTGCCGGAACCGCTAGGGCCGACAAGGGCGACGCATTCAATGCGGCCCAATTTTAAAGAAATGTTGTTGAGGACATTTCGCGGGGAAGCGCCGATGCCTTGATACTTGAATGTTATATTGCGCAGTTCTAAAATATGTTCCATCAAAATATCCTGTCATTGCGATCCGCACGAAACGTCTGCAGCTCGTAAGGCGACTTTTTCATAAACTCTTCTTTCTTCTTTTCGGCGTATTGGTCGGTCATTCCGGCGACATAATCGCAAACCGCCCGTGCAAAACAGTGGTCCCGGTGCAACGGCTGCACCAGCGCCTGCATTTCCGCGGCGCCGCTGTAAATTTTATCAATATCATCGGTGGACATACATTTTTGCAGTTGAAAAAACGGCAGCAAATTCGGATAAAGATAAAAATATTTATAAAGAGTGCGTATGGTTTCCCTGGCGTTTTCGTCTTTTCTTCTCTGCACCGCAACCGAGATAATCTTCCTCATAATGAAACGATCCAGCTCCTCCTGCAAGGGATGCACCTCCTCGCTGAACCAAACGACCTGCTCATCAAAATAGGAGTAACGCTTTTTCCGCTCATAGAATTCTTTTAATTTTCGATTTGTGGCATAAATAACATCGGTCACCAAAAAATCGACCAGCTTTCGGATGAGGCGGTTGCGGTACAGAAAACGATCCGATTCAAAAGAAGCTTGCAGTTTGTAGCGCTGCTCCACCCGCCGGATAAGCGGTACGGAACGAACGTCCTCGAAGCTCACATAGTCGGCGCGCAAACCGTCCTCCAGATCGTGCGTTCGCTGGGCAATTTCATCGGTGACGGCGACGATCTGCCCCTCCAGCGTCGTCGCATGGTCGAGTTCGTAATGCAGGCCCTGTTTTTGAAAATCGGGAAAATTGACATCCCGACGACGTAAGCGCGTATGTTTGAGGATGCCCTCGCGCACAGGCGCGGTGAGATTGAGGCCGTGAAACTGGTATTTCATCTCGTTCACGTCGACGATGCGCACGCTTTGGTAATTATGCTTAAAGCCGCCGATGTCGCCGAAATTCAGAACGCCGTCGATCGTATCCACACCCTTCATAATGCGGTGCAGCACCACCTCGCCGATATGGCCGAAGGGCGTATGCCCAAGATCATGCCCCAGGGCGATGGCTTCGGCCAGGTCCTCGTTCAAGCCGAGCGCGCGAGCCAGTGTTCGCGACAGTTGCGACACTTCGATGGTGTGCGTGATGCGCGTGCGATAGTGATCGCCATAGGAAATCAAAAACACCTGACGTTTGTGCTTTAACCGGCGAAAGGCGCGAGAATGAATGATGCGATCGCGATCGCGTTGAAAGGCGGTGCGATAGGGATGCTCCTTTTCCGGCGTCAGACGCGTTTCGCAGCCGGTGGCGCTTTTTGTCGCAAAAGGCGATAAAATTTTCTCTTCCAGTTGTTCCAGGGATCGGCGATCCCGAAGTTGATATGCATCCATGACTCTCTGATCCGGATTATTCACAACTTGTTGCCTCAAAGGCTCCAAGTCTTGAAAAAATTAAAAGATAAACACTGTTCAAGTTTTCGACTTGTGTATATTGAAATATTGTCCTAATTTAGGTTTTTCTTATCTGTGAATCTCCGTGCACCTCCGTGTCAAATTCTAAAACAGAAAGAATTGAAACATTTGCATAATCATATTATTTCTTCAACATCTGGCATATTTAAGCCTTGGAGGCAATTTTTTCAGGCCAAGCCTCCAGGGTGATTAATGTGCGCCGCCGCTTTTCAAAAACGCAGACCCGGTTGTAGCCGATGGATTGCAGCATGTCAATGGTCACGTCAAAACCGGCGGCGATCTCGCGCGGTTTGTGCGCGTCGGAGCCGAGAGACACGGGGATTTGCAACGCAAAGGCGCGCTGCAAAATTTCCTCAGCGGGATAAATTTCCTTCGGCTCCTTGCGCAGGCCGGAAGTGTTTACATCCAGAGCCAAATCGTTGCGTTTGACGGCTTGCAGGGCCTCTTCCACATATTGCGAGATATCGATGCCGGGACGCACGCCGGTTTTTTTCGGCAGATCGAGATGACCGATGACGTCGAACAGGCCGGCGTCCGCGGCCTCGACGATGAGTTCATAATAACGCCGGTACAAACGGTCCACGCCGAATTCATCCAGGTGATGGCGCAGCGCCGGGTTTGAGAAATCCCAGCCATCGACAAAATGAACCGAGCCGATGACAAAATCAAACGGATAGCCACCGACGAGCTTTGTCACGTGGTCTAAAAACGGCGGCAAATAATCCGCTTCCACGCCAAAGCGGATGGTAATTTCCGGGTACTTTTCCCGGGCGCGAAAAATGTCATTGACATAGAGGTCCCATTCCTCGATATCCATGCGTCCCGTGGGGTCGTCCAGACCCGGGATCGGGATGTGCTCGGCAAAGCCGATTTCGCTCAGGCCCCTGGCGATGGCCGTTTCAACATATTCATATATCTCGCCCTCGCCGTGTCGGCAAAGACGACTGTGTGCATGGTAGTCGATCATCAATGGTGTTCTTTCTTTTCAAGTATGGCCGCCGCATAACCGACGACATAGCCGCTCGCCGAACCGGCGACATCGGCGGAATTCGTTCGCGCGATGACCCGGGGCGCGCCCAGGCTCCATATCTCGCCGACCAGCTTCAAAGCCGCCACCGGGCCGGCGCCGCAGGCCATATATTTTTCACTGTTGGCGCCGTGGCAAAAATCGACGGCGCTGTCATTCTCGATGGCCGCCAGCGTTGCGTCGTCCTTTCGCCGGCACTCCTCGTAGGAATAGCCGTGATACAAATCGGTGCTGGCGACAATGAGCACCTCGTCAGGATCAAAAACATCGGTGATCGCCTCGCCCAGTTGTCGGCAATTCTCCCAACTGTAATCGTGAAAAACCAGCGGCACAAGTTTAAAGTCCTGCAACACGGTCTGCAAAAACGGCAACTGCACTTCCAGGGAGTGCTCGGCGCGGTCGCCGATGACATCGTGGCCCACGGCGCTCAAATGAATGTTGGCGGCGCTTTCCGCCAGCGCGGCGCAGCGCGCCTTGTCCACGGGAATGCGTCCCAGGGGCGTCTCGTAATAATCGCCGTCGTACACGGACACGCCTTCGATAAAAGCGCCGTGGCTGGGGGCGATGACGATTACGACGCCATACGGTTCGTCCTTGACCTGGTTGTAAGCCGCGGCGGCCGTACGTCCGGAAAAAGTGTAGCCGGCGTGCGGCGAAACAAGGCCGACAACGCGACCGGCGCCCTGTTTCGGTTTTGCCAGCATTAAATAGGAATCAATCGCATGCTGCAATGAAGCAGCCGCGGCCGGATAAAATTGTCCGGCCCAGGCCGGATGTCGAATTTTCATGGCCGTATCCCTCATTTTTTCCGCCTTTTTGCTTGATTTTAAGTACTATTTTAATAACTTTTCAAGCAAAATAAAAGCCATTAATTGCCCGCATGTTCGATTCCTTCAACGGCGGCGGTTGGAAAAAGTTCGATTCTTATGGATCATTATTGTCAGAACCACCCCGGTAAAACAACGCGCAAAAAATGCTACCATTGCGGGAAATACATCTGCACGCAATGCCAAATTCCGTTTTATCGACATGTATTTTGTTCTAACCAATGCTTGCGACGTTCCCTGGCCGCTGCAATTTTCGGTCTCTTTAAATCGACTAAAAAAACAGAATCAAAACCGGCCCTATTCCTCAAACGGCTGGGAATTAACGCCGTGCACTTTTGGGGAGTGGTGCTGACGCTGGTCATCCTTTCGGCGATCGGGATCAGCATCGCTTCCATCGTCACCTCCATCCGCGAAACGAATTGGAACAAATCGGTCGTCGAAACCGTTGACAGAACACAAGCGGATTCGGTTATTTTGGGCATGCTGACCGAAAGCCCCGACGCCCGCGTTACAAGCAATAATGTCGATATCGCCGGCGAGGCGGCCGACAGTCTGATCATCAGCCTGAAAGTGAACGGCGTGCTGAGCGCGGCCACGCTGCCGCAGGACGGCAAATTTTCATTCCACGACATCGAATTAAAAGTTGGGGCGAATGAAATCGTCGTCTATGCCCTGGACACCAACGGACATGTGAGGATTCTGCAAAAGATCACTACCGACTATGGGTCGCCGCGGCTTTTGTACATGTCGCGAAACATTACCCGCGGCAGCATAAAACGCAAACAGATCGCCCTGACTTTTGACGGCGGCTCCGGCAACGGCGCAACGGACGACATCCTGGACATTTTAAAGGAGAAAAACGTTCGCTGCACCATGTTCCTCACCGGCGGCTTTATCAAGCGCTTTCCGGAACAGACGAA